>NZ_JAAGPP010000022.1:0-83255 GCF_017104975.1 Burkholderia sp. Ac-20344 | reverse complement strand
ATCGACCGCGCGCTGCGCCGCGCCGGCCGCGACCTGCTGGGCTATGGCGATCCGCTCGGCGAGCCCGCGCTGCGCGAATCGATCGCGCGCCACCTGGCCGTGACGCGCGGCGTGCGCTGCGATCCCGAGCAGATCGTGATCACGGAAGGCGCACAGGGCGCGATCGCGCTGTGCGCGCAGTTGCTGACGAACCCGGGCGATACGGTGTGGGTCGAGGAGCCCGGCTATCGCGGCGCGCGCACCGCGATGCAGGCGGCCGACCTCGACGTCGTGCCGATGCCGGTCGACGCGGAAGGGCTGCGCGCGGACGCCGACGACTGGCGCGAGCGGACGCCGCGCCTCGTCTATACGACGCCGTCGAACCAGTTCCCGACCGGCGCCGTGCTGTCGATCTCGCGCCGGCTCGCGCTGATCGATGCCGCGCGCCGGCATCGCGCGTGGATCATCGAGGACGACTACGACAGCGAATTTCGTCACACCGGCGAGCCGATCGGCGCGATGCACGGGCTCGCGCCCGATTCGCCGGTCGTCTATCTCGGCTCGTTCAGCAAGACGATGTTTCCGGCGCTGCGCATCGGTTTTCTCGTGCTGCCCGACGCACTGCTGGCTGCGGTGCGGCCGGTGCTGCCGGAGATGCTGCGCGGCGGGACGCGCCACGTGCAACTCGCGCTGGCCGATTTCATCGAGACGGGCGAGTACGGCCGCCATCTCGGCCGCATGCGGCGCCTGTATCGCGACCGGCGGCGGGTGCTGCTCGCCGCGCTCGACGGCAGCCTGAGCGTGCCGCATCGGATCGAGGGCGGGCCGTGCGGGTTGCATCTCGCGCTGCGGCTGCCTGCGCGCTACCGCGATCGCGCGATCGTCGACGCGGCGCGCGCGCACGGCATCGGGCCGTTTCCGCTGTCGGGTTTTTCGATCGATGCGGCATCGGGGGACAACGGGCTCGTGCTCGGTTTCGGCAATACGTCGGCCGATGCGTTCGAGCCGATGTTGCGGATGCTGTCGGCGATCGCGGAGCGGGTGGGCGGGGATTGACGTGCGGGGCGGGCACCGGAAACCCAACCGGTAGCCGGTGATTTCCGCTACCGTAGCGCCTCCGATTTCTACTTCTTTTCCTGATCGAACGTGCTTACGCCTTACCGATTTTTTGCGCTCGCCGGTACCGCTTGTGCGTTGCTGGCGACCGCTGCCGCCCATGCTCGAGCCGCCGATGGCGGATTCATCTGCGATACCGACAAGCATCACATCGTGATCGATCATGCCGCGAACGGCACGCTGAACTATCGCGCCTGGAACAAGCCGCATGCGCCCGATCGCAAGCCGGACGTCGAGGTGCATGGCGGCACGGAGGAAACTGCCGGCACCGACCCGTGCGTCAGCACCGACTGGACGTTCAGGCGCGGCAATGTCGAGTACGTGGTGTCGGACAGCGTCGCCTGCACGGAAGGCAAGCCGCCGCGCAACGCTTACGGGATGGTCATCGTGTCGATCAACAAGACGTTTGCGTCGCGCTATTGGTGCGTGAGGTCAGCCGCCGGCGCCGCCAATCCCGCGTAAGTCCGCCGAGCCCGCGCCTTCCGGTGATCGTCGACATCCGGACGGCGCGAAGATCGGCAATGCGCGCATCCATTGCACCGCCCGGCACGATCCGCCCCTCGCCGCGCACGACAATCGGACTTGTGCGGATTGACGAACCGCGCGCTTTGTTCGAAACGAACGCCGTCGCGGCTCCGCGCGTGCCGCGCCTGCCGGCATTCGGGTTTCGATTCGTATGTTCGAACAGGCCGCGTGGACTATAAATGGATGCGTGTACCGGTGCTTGTCGGGCGCCTGCGCGTCTCGCGCATGTCGGCGCCGCGACTCCCGGGGGAGGTGCACCGTGGTTCGCCAGACGCTTGCTCGCGCCGTGCTTCGCACCGCGTTGATCGGGGGCGTGTTTGCCGGCTGTTTGCTGCCCGCGCCGGCCGTTCTTGCCGGCACACTCTCGCCGCCCGTCACGCCACACCCCATGAAGCAACGGCCGGCTGCTGCGCCTTACGCAATGCCGGTCGATTTCCCGGCGATCGTCGACCGCTACGGTCCGGCAGTCGTGACCATCATGACCGCCGCACCCGACCAGCAGGCCGGCGGCCCGTCCTTCACGATCCTCGATCCCGACGATCCGCTCGCCGCGTTCTTCCGGCGCGACGCACCGCCGCCCGCGCAGGGCCAGCAGGCGCAGGCACCGGTACTCGACTCGGCGCCGCGTGCGGTTTCGGGCAGCGGCTCGGGTTTCATCGTCAGCGCCGACGGCCTGATTCTCACCTCGGCCCATGTGGTCGACGATGCGACCGACGTGACGGTGCGCCTCATCGACCGCCGCGAATTCAAGGCGACCGTGCTGGCCGTCGATCCGCAAAGCGACGTTGCCGTGCTGCGCGTCAACGCGACGAAGCTGCCGTTCGTGCGCGTCGGCGATTCGTCGAAGGTACGCGCGGGCGAACCGGTGATGACGATCGGCGCGCCGGACGGATCGGGCAACACGGTCACGGCCGGCATCGTCAGCGCGACGTCGCACCGGCTGCCGGACGGCAGTGCGTTCCCGTTCTTCCAGACCGACATCGCACCGAATCCCGACAACTCGGGCGGCCCCGTGTTCAATCGCGCGGGCGACGTGATCGGCATCGCGGTGCAGGTCTATACGAGCGCCGATCGCTACGCGAGCATGACGTTCGCGATTCCGATCGCCTTTGCCGCAAAGGTGCGTGCGCAATTGCAGAAGCAGATGCAGGCGCAGCAGTCCCAGGCGCCGGGCGAGTCGTCGTCCGGCAATGCGATCGGCGTCGACGTGCAGGATGTCGGCATCGGGCTGGCCGCGGCGTTCGGACTGCCGCGTCCGGCGGGCGCGCTCGTCAACGGCGTCGCGCCCGGCTCGCCGGCCGCCGCGGCCGGCGTGAAGCCCGGCGACGTGATCGTGAAGCTGGGCGACAAGCCGATCGGCCGTTCGGCCGAGCTCAACGACCTGGCCGCCGCGTTATCGCCCGGCCAGAAGGCGCCGCTGCGGCTGATCCGCAACCGCGCGCCGGTGATGCTGACGATCACGGGCGCCGACGAGGCCGCCGGCACTGCGGGCCCGGCCGTCGGCATGGCCGCACCGAAGGCGGCGGCGCGACCGGGGCCGGGTTCGGGGGCAGGCGCGGGCGACGGCGGGGACCGTCTCGGGCTGACGATGCACGCGCTGAGCGACGACGAGCGCCGCTCGACGGGGCTCGCGGTCGGGATGATGGTGGATGCGGTGCGCGGCCCGGCAGCCGCCGCGGGCATCCGGCCGGGCGATGTCGTGCTGGAGCTCAACGACACGCTGCTCGAGACGCCCGAGGACGTCCAGTCGCTCGAAGCGAACAGCGGTAACGTGATCGCGGTGCTGATCCAGCGCAACAACGCGCGCAAGTTCGTGTCGGTGCGTGCGCGTTAGGGCGTTGACGCGGTCGGTATCGTCCGCCTACCATCGTCCGATATCGATATCGCACGCGGTAGTCAGCCAGGCATTCAGGAGCCATCCGGCATGAAAGCAGCCATCTTCATCGTAGTCGTCCACAGGCGCAGGGTCCGGTAGCGGCACCGCGCCGGCACCCATGCGCCCCCGACTCGTTCGGGGGCTTTTTTTTGCATTGCGCACGGCCGTGCGGCACGTGCGCGGAGGGCATCCGCTTGCAATCGAACCTGCCGATCGCTTCCGAACGGGCGTCGCCGAGATACGCGACGCTGATCCTGCTGTGCGCGTGCTCGGTGCTGCCGCTGAGCCTGTTCCTGCCGTCGCTGCCGGCCATCGCGCGCGACCTGCGCGCCGACTATGCGCTCGTCGCGCTGTCGCTCGGCGGTTACGCGGCGGTGGCCGCGTCGCTCGAGTTCGTGATGGGGCCGCTGTCGGACCGGTTCGGGCGGCGCCCGGTCGTACTGGCGAGCGTCGGCGTGTTCGCGCTCGGCTCGCTCGGCTGCGCGATGGCGACCGATATTCGTGCGTTTCTGGCATGCAGGCTGATGCAGGCGGCGATCACGTCGGTCTATCCCGTGTCGATGGCGACGATCCGGGACACCGGCGGCGGCGCGCGTGCCGCGAGCCGGATCGGCTACGCGGCGATGGCGGCCGCGTTCGCGCCGATGCTCGGCCCGACGCTCGGCGGCGCGCTCGACCAGACGGCGGGCTGGCGCGCGAGCTTCTGGCTGCTCGGCGCGGCCGGCGTCGGGCTGTTCGTCTGGTGTACGTTCGATCTCGTCGAAACCCATGCGAACCGGTCGTCGAGCCTCGGGCAGCAGCTTCGTGCGTATCCGGCACTGCTGCGTGCACGCCGTTTCTGGGCCTATGCGCTCTGCATGGCGTTTTCGACCGGCTCGTTCTACGCGTTCCTGGCCGGCGCGCCGCTCGCCGCGCAAACGGTGTTCGGCATCGCGCCCGCGGAGCTCGGCTTCTACATGGGCACCATCACGGCCGGCTTCGTGTGCGGCAGCTTCCTGGCCGCGCGTTCCGCGCGCCGCTACGCGCTGGCCACGACGATCCTGTGCGGGCGGGTGGTCGCATGTGCGGGGCCGTTGGTCGCCCTCACGCTGATGGCCGGTGGCGCGACGCAGGCGATCGCGTGGTTCGCGCCGTGCGTGCTGGTCGGTATCGGCAACGGGCTGACCCATCCCGGTGCGCATACCGGCGCGGTGTCGGTGCGCCCGGAACTGGCGGGCAGCGCGTCGGGGCTGGCCGGCGCGATGACGATCGCCGGCGGTGCCGCGCTTTCGTCGCTGACGGGCGCGGTGCTGACGGCCGGCAACGCGCGCTATGCGCCGCTGGCGATGATGCTGCTGTCGGCCGCGATCGCGCTGGCGGCGGCCGTCTGCGTGCGGGTGTTCGATGCGCGGGACGCCGGGCGGTGAACGCAGGTGCGCGGCATGCCGTGCGGATCCGGGCACGGGTACAGGCACGCTACCGTGCCGCTGGCGATTGGCGGACAATCGGTCCGATACCGGGAGACGACCAACCCGCCGCGCGCCGGGCCGTATGCCGCGACGCAGGCAGGGCGACAGGACGACGATGCGATGAGCGACTTTTCCGATTTCCAGCGGGACATTGCGGACGCCGCGAGGGCGACGTTCAGGGCGCTGCGGGCGCTGCATCCGGACGAGCATTTCTACGCGTTCGCGCTTTATACCGACAGCAGTGCGATGACGGTGGTGCCGGCGGCCAACACGACGGAAGGGCTGGCCCGGATCCGCGCGCAGCAGGCGGTTGCGGACAACGATCCGGCCCCGTGGTTTGCGTGGGGTTTTTCCGAATGGGCGTACGCGTCGGCGGAAGCGTCGCCGTTCAACGCGCTCTGCGGGAAGCTGGCCGACGAGGTGCTGAGCCCGCAGTTTGCGATGTCGCGATTCGCGGAATTTTCCCGGCAACTGCACGCCGACATGATCGAGGCGTTGCGCCTGCTCGACCGTGAAGGCCTGTTCGGCACGGGCGACGAAAGGGCGGCGATCACGCTGTTCGTGTCGATCAGCGACGACGCTGCAGCCGAAGCGCTGGAAAACGAATCGGTGAAAGCGCTGAATCCGCCGGCCGTCGCCGACGCATTCCTGCGCCGCTACGACTGACCGGCACCGGAATATCGCGCGGCGGCCCCCGACGGGCCGCCGCCGTGCGTGCCGCGTTACGGCTTCGCGCCCACGACGAACTCGAACGTCGCAACGCCGTCGACGCCGCCCGTGACGCGGTCGCCGGGCTGCAGCGCGCCGACGCCGGCCGGCGTGCCGGTGAAGATCAGGTCGCCGGCCTTCAGCTCGACCGAGCGCGACACATACGCGATGACGTCGGGCACGGCCCAGATCATGTCGGCCAGGTCGCCTTGCTGGCGCGTGTCGCCGTTGACCGCGAGCCAGATGCGGCCCGTCGCCGGGTGGCCGGTGGCCGCCGCCGCGCGCAGCGCGGTCACGGGGCCCGATGCGTCGAAGCCCTTCGCCCAGTCCCACGGACGGCTCAGCTTCTTCGCTTCGGCCTGCAGGTCGCGGCGCGTGAGGTCGACGCCGACGCCATAGCCCCACACGTGCGACAGCGCGTCGGCCGGGACGATCGACCGGCCGTCTTTGCCGATCGCGACGACCAGCTCGATTTCGTGATGGAGGTCGCTCGTCAGCGGCGGATAGGGGACGGTACCGCTGGCCGGGACGATCGCGTCGGCCGGCTTCGTGAAGAAGAACGGCGGTTCGCGGTCGGGATCGGCGCCCATTTCGCGCGCGTGGTCGGCGTAGTTGCGGCCGACGCAGAAGACGCGGCGCACCGGAAAGCGCGCGGACGACTGTTCGACTTCGACGGAAGGACGCTCGGCAGCGTCGATGACATAAGCGGACATCGGATGGCCTCGTTCGGTGGGAAGACGGATGCTGCGCCCATGCGGTGCATGGGCCGGCATGCGTGCAACGATACCCGACGCCCGTGCGGCCGGATGCGACGCAACTGCGTTTTACCGGGACAAAACTACGCGTCGGCCGCCGCCGGTGCGTCGTCGCCGTCCGGCAGCGCGGCATTTGCGTCGCGGTACGCCTTCGGCGACACGCCGACCCGCGCACGGAAGCGCCGTGCGAAATACCCTTCGTCGCGGAAGCCGACCGAGCGCGCGATGTCGGCGATGCGCCGGCTCGTGTGCGCCAGCAGCGACTGCGCGAGCGCGATCCGGCGCTCGGTCACGAGATCGGTGAAGGTGCTGCCGGTTTCCTTGCGGACCAGGTGCGCGAGGTAGTTGGGCGACAGGAACGCGGCCTCGGCGGTCGCGGCGAGCGTCAGGTCTTCGCGGGTCAGGTTGGCGCGGACGTGCCGCAGCACGCGCGCGAGTGCGTCGCGCCGGCCCGCGCGCTGGGCGCCGCGCTGCGCGAGCTTGTCGAGCGCACCCGCGTACTGCGTGCAGACGAGCCCGATCAGTTGCAGCAGGTAGCCGCGCAGCAACGTGGTCGAGCCGAACGTGCGCACGCGATCGGTGTCGAGCATGCACAGCGCGAGGCGGCGCGCTTCGTCGTAGGTGTCGCCGGTCAGGATGAAGTCGAGGTGTTCCTGGAAGCGGAACGGCGTCAGCTCGGGAAAGCGGTGCGCGGGCACGTCCTCGAGATCGAGCGGGTCGACGTCGAGATCGGCGCGCAGGAACGCCTGGCTGAAGTTGATCACGATGAAGTGCGCGCCTTCCGGATGCGGGATCAGGTGCTCGCGGTGCGGCAGCACGAACGCGAGCGCGCCGCGCGGAAACGGCCGCGTGACGCCGCCGATCCGCTGCTCGGTGTCGCCGCCGAGATTGAACTGGATCTGGAAATACGCGTGCCGGTGCGGCTCGGTGATCGCCTGGCGCGACGCCTGGTCGCGAATGTAGAAGTCGAGCCGGTCGCTGCGTTCGGGCATCCCGTACAGGCGCGGCGGGGCGGTGGAGGGCATGAAGGATTCTGCTGTTCGTGACGCGGTTGAGCCGCGATGGTACAGCGAACCGGGCGCGACGGCGATCTGCGCGACCGTACGGCGTGGCCCGGCGTCGCTCGCGGCGCGCCGCGCGGCGGTCATGCGTCCGGGTGGAAGCCGAGATAACGGGCGTGCGGGTTGCCGCCGCCTGCACGCTGGCTCGCCGCGCCGACCGACACGAGCGCATCCACCGTCGATGTCCGGTTCGATACCAGCGTCCAGGCGATGACGTCGTCGGCGCTGGCCGGGGGCGGCTCCGACGCGCGCAGCGCCGTCAGCGCCTCGAGCAGCGCAGCGGCCGGCGGTGCGTGGATCGCGAACCCTTCGTTGGCCACGGCCGCCGTATCGATCCCCAGCACCGTACACAGCCGCGCCCGCAGCGGCGTCTCGGCTTCGCTCGCCGTACGCGAGCGTGCGATGTTCTCGCGCGTGACCGCATCGACGATCGTGCCGCCGCGGACGAACGGCGCCTGCTGCCACGCGTCGGGCGTGCATTGCTTGCCGCCGGGCACCAGCGGCACGAGCGGATTCACTTCGGCCGGATAGATCCGGCACACGAGCGGGCGCTCGTCGTAGATCGCGCACCGCAGGTCGTCGCGCAGGTTCGGGCATGGTCCGGCATGGGTCGCGGTGAGCATGACGGTGATGCGGACGGGCAGCGAGCCGCTGAGCGCGGCGGCCGAGCGTGCCCGCTTGTACGCGGCGAACGCGTTGTCGGGCTCGGGCTCGACGAGCCACGGCATCGCGTCGCACAGCAGCTCCACGTGGCCGCCGCGCTGCAGCCACGCAATGGCTTCGTCGATCGTCAGCGGAATGCGCAGGTCGCGGCAGCATCCGCCGCAGCCGTTGCAGGCAAAGTCGAGGTCGGTGGGGGTGTCGTTCATGCTTGATTCGAGACGGATAACGGGGCGCGCGAGGGGCGCGACAGGGCAGCGGTTTCGTTTACCGGGCGGCCAGCGGCGCGACCCGGCGCCGCAGCTCGGGCACGACGTCGGCGTCGAACCACGGATGGTGCTTGAACCACGCCTGGTTGCGCGGCGACGGATGCGGCAGCGGCAGCACGTCGGGGCCGTAGTCGCGCCATGCGTGCACGGTGTCGGTCAGCGTGGCCTTGCGCGTGTCGCGCAGGAAATACCGCTGCGCGTACTGGCCGATCAGCAGCGTGAGCCGGATCGACGGTAACGCGGCGAGCAACCGGTCGATCCACAGTGGCGCGCATTCGGGGCGCGGCGGGTTGTCGCCGCTTGCACCGCGGCCCGGGTAACAGAAGCCCATCGGCACGATCGCGAAGCGCGTCTCGTCGTAGAACGTGTCGGCGCTGACGTCGAGCCAGCCGCGCAGCCGCTGGCCGCTCGCGTCGTCCCACGGGATGCCGCTTGCATGGACGCGCGCGCCCGGCGCCTGCCCGACGATCAGGATGCGCGCGTCGCGATGGGCGCGCACGACGGGGCGCGGGCCGAGCGGCAGGTCGGCTTCGCAGGCACGGCACGCGCGGATTTCGGTGAGCAGCACGTCGAGCGGCGCGCGCGTGGGTTTCGGCATCGAATCTGATCGGGGACGGAGTGGTCATGCGGCGTCACCCGGGGGAGGCGTGCCGGGCGCCGACAGGCGGCCCGGACAGGCGTGGCGCGGGAGCGCGCGCCGCCTGTATCACGCGGCGCGCATCACGCCTGCGACAGGCCCGCTGCGCCGCTTTCGGCGACGGCAGCATCATACAACGCGGTTTGCGCGATCGCTCTGGCGATCCCCGCGTCGTCGTGCGAACCGTCGAGCATGCCCCAGCGCCGGTATTGGGACAGGAACCACTCGCCTTCGCGCGGATCGGGGCGGTTCACGGTGCCGCCGTCGTGGAAGCGGATCGGCAGCGGCGGCACGGCGAACGGCCCCGATCCGTAGTCGCCGAGCAGGCGCGGCGCGATCAGCCGGGCCGGCACGCCGAGCGCGTCGGGCGACGCGAGCCAGTCGGCCGCGTCGCGACGGTGCGTGGGGCTGTCGAGCCATGCGCAGGCATCGACGAGCGTGCGGATCAGTGCGCGCGCGGTGGCCGGGTACAGCGCGACGAAATCGCGCCGGGTCGCGAGCACTTTCTCCGGATGATCGGGCCAGATCTCGCTCGTGACGGCAACGGTTCGTCCCGCGCCGCAGGCTTCGGCCACGGCATGCCACGGCTCGCCGGCGCAGAAGCCGTCGAGCTCGCCGCCGGCGAGCGCGGCCACCATCTCGGGCGGCGGGATCACGACACTGCGCACGTCGCGCAGCGGATCGACGTCGTGCGACGCGAGCCAGTGGTTCAGCCACATCGCGTGCGTGCCGGTCGGGAACGTCTGTGCGAGGAGCGGCTTGCGGCCGAGCGTCGCGAATGCGTCGCGCACGCTGCCGCTGTCGCGGTATGCGTCGGCGAGGCTGCGCGACAACGAGATCGCCTGGCCGTTGCGGTTCAGCACCATCAGCGCGGCCATGTCGGCCTGCGGGCCGCCGATCCCGAGCTGCAGCCCGCAGACGAGCCCGTACAGCGCATGCGCGGCGTCGAGCTCGCCGCTCAGCAGCTTGTCGCGGACGGCGGCCCACGACGGCTGGCGGCTGAGTTCGAGCGTGAGGCCGTGCCGTGCGCCGAGGTTCAGGCGCTGCGCGACGATCAGCGGCGCCGCGTCGCTCAGCGCGACGAACCCGAGACGAAGATGCGCGCGTTCCGGCGCGACGGGAGATGAGGTATTCATGGCGGTCATGGCTGGGGTGACGCGTCGAGCAGTTGCCGCGCGACGTCGACGATGCGCAGGCCCTGATCCATCGCGCGCTTGCGCAGCGCCGCGTACGCGTCGTGTTCGGACAGCTTGCGCTGGTCCATCAACAGGCGCTTCGCGCGGTCGATCAGCTTGCGTTCGGTGAGTTCGCGCTCGACGTCGGCAAGCCGGCGGCGCAGCGCTTCGTCGTGCGAGAAGCGCGCGAGCGCGACTTCGAGAATCGGTGCGAGGCGCTCGGCCGACAGCCCTTCGACGAGATACGCGCTGACGCCCGCGCCGACGGCCGCGCGGATCAGCGACTGGTTGGTGTCGTGGCTGAACATCAGCACCGGGCGCGGCGCGGTGGCATGCATGACCGCGAGCTGCTCGAGCGTGTCGCGCGACGGCGAATCGGTATCGATGATCACGACGTCGGGATGCTGCTCCTCGACGGCTGCAGGCAGGCGCGCGGGCGTCGCAACGTCGTTCAGCATCTCGTAGCCGAGGCGCGCGAGCGCGTCGCCGAGCTCGCCGATCGGCTTGTCGGTATCGGTGACGAGCAGCACGCGCAGGCGGGCGGGGGAAGCAGGCGTACTCATGACGCGAACGGCAGCGGTGAAATCGTGGTGCGACGCGCGGACAGGGGGCGCAGGCCCTGTGCGGCCATCGTGCCGGTGCCGCTGTTTTCATGATAGGTGGGCGGCCGGTGCCGCATGGTGTCGCGCATGCTACGCGGCCCGGGACAAGGCCGTTTCGAGCGCGGCGCCCGCGTCCGGCACGTCCTGCACGGCCGCTTCGCCGATCGCGCCGCCGACGAGGATCACGGCCGGGCTGCCGAGCCGTGCTTCGTCGATACCGCGCGCGAGACCGCCGAGCGTGCCGGTCCAGCGGCGTTCGTCGGGCGTGCCGGCCCATTGCACGGCCGCGGCGGGCGTCGATGGCGGCAGCGCGGCGAGCAGGCCGGCGGCAATGCTGTCGACGCGGCTCATTCCCATATAGATCGCGAGCGTGGTGCCGGTCGCCGCGAGCCGCGCCCAGTCGGGTTCGCCGTGGTCCTGGCGGTGCGCGGTGACGAACGTGACGCCGTGGCAATGCTCGCGGTGCGTGAGCGAGATGCCGAGGCTCGCGGCGGCCGCGAAGCCCGACGAGATGCCGTTGACGATCTCGACCGGAATCGCGGCGGCGCGCAGCGCCGCGAGTTCTTCGCCGGCACGCCCGAACAGCAGCGCATCGCCGCCTTTCACGCGCACCACGTGCGCGCCGCGCAGCGCGTAGCGGCGCATCAGCTTCTCGATGAATGCCTGCGGCGTGGAGCGGCAGCCGCCGCGCTTGCCGACGCGGATCACGCGAGCCTGCGGCGCGAGCTCGACGATGCCGGGCGCGACGAGATCGTCGAGCAGCAGCACGTCGGCAGCGGCCAGCGCTTTCACGGCCTTCAGCGTGAGGAGATCGGGATCGCCGGGGCCGGCGCCCAGCAGCGTGACTTTGCCTGTCGTCATGTCGTGTTCCAGTGCCGCCTGCAATCGGCGGTCGATAGCGCGTTGTCTTGCGCGGCGGCGGCGGGCGGTCGAAGCACACGGGCATCCGGCCGTGCCGCGCACGGGGGGACACCGTTGTCCGGATCGGCCCGTCTGTTCGACGGGCATGGTTTGCGGGGACTGCCCACCGGCGCCGTTGCCGGTGTCATGCATGGGGTTCAGCAATATCCGGGCCAACCGGGATGGCCCGTCGCGCTGGCGCAGCGGAAACGGCGCGCACCGCGCCGCGCGATGGCCCCGTGTGCGCAGGCGGCCACCGTGCACCGGCACCCGCAATGCCGCATCGGTGTGCATCGTGCCCCGTCAGCGCGCACCGCGATGTTGCACGGCGACAGTGCTGCAGCGCACCACCTCTGTGCCTCGCTGCCTCACGGCGCATCGTGCGCCGCGTGTCGCCGCGCGTCGCACAACGCGTGAAGCGCCTTGCGCGGCGGGGCTGCGGGCCCGATTCGCGCCGACATGGCATGGCGTTTGCGTAAGCTGGCTCGGGCGGATCAACGACGATTCGTCCGGCAGTACCGATTACAGACGCGCCCGGCAACGGGCTTCATGGGCAACGGCGTCCTACGCATCCGGTCTCGACGAGACCGGTGCGCAGGACGCCGTTTTTCGTTTGGCGGATGACATGACCGACAAAGCTACCCGTATCGATCTCTTCAGCTTCCGCACCGCGCCGATGCGCGCGTTCCACCTGACGTGGATGGCGTTCTTCGTGTGCTTCTTCGCATGGTTCGCGTGCGCGCCGCTGATGCCGCTGATCGCACGCGAATTCCACCTGACGGCCGCACAGGTCGCCAACATCAATATTGCGGCCGTGGCCGCGACGATCGCCGTGCGGCTGCTGGTGGGCCCGCTGTGCGACCGCTTCGGCCCGCGCCGCGTGTACGTCGGCCTGCTGCTGCTCGGCGCGATCCCCGTGTTCGCGGTGTCCTTTACGCACGACTACCTGTCGTTCCTGATCTGCCGGCTCGGCATCGGCGCGATCGGCGCGGGCTTCGTGATCACGCAGTACCACACGTCGGTGATGTTCGCGCCGAACGTGGTCGGCACCGCCAACGCGACGACGGCCGGCTGGGGCAATGCCGGCGCGGGCGCGACGCAGGCGCTGATGCCGCTGCTCGTCGCCGCGGGCCTGATGCTCGGCCTCGGCGAGGATTCGTCGTGGCGCATCGCGCTGGTCGTGCCGGGCGTCGCGATGCTCGCGATGGCCTGGGCGTACTGGCGCTTCACGCAGGATTGCCCGCAGGGTGACTTCGTCGCGCTGCGCAAGGAAGGCGTGACCGTCGACAGCGGCAAGAAGGGCGGCTGGGCGAGCTTTTTCGCAGCCTGCGGCAACTATCGCGTGTGGATGCTGTTCGTCACGTACGGCGCGTGCTTCGGCGTCGAGGTGTTCATCCACAACATCGCCGCGCTGTACTACGTCGACCATTTCAAGCTGTCGCTGAAGGATGCCGGTTTCGCAGTCGGCATGTTCGGGCTGCTCGCGCTGTTCGCCCGCGCGCTCGGCGGCTGGCTGTCCGACAAGATCGCCACGCGCCGCAGCCTCGACGTGCGCGCGACGCTGCTGTGCGCGCTGATCATCGGCGAAGGGCTCGGGCTGATCTGGTTCTCGCATGCGCAAAGCGTCGGCCTCGCACTCGTCGCGATGCTCGTCTTCGGCCTCTTCACGCACATGGCCTGCGGCGCGACCTATGCGCTGGTGCCGTTCATCGACCGCAAGGCACTCGGCGGCGTCGCGGGGATCGTCGGCGCGGGCGGCAACGTCGGCGCGGTGGCGGCGGCGTTCCTGCTGAAGGGCGTCGGCGACGTGCAGCACACGCTGAGCCTGCTCGGCCTGGTCGTTACCGCGACCGCGCTGTGCGCGATGGCCGTGCGCTTCAGCGAAGAACACAAGGCACGCGAAGCCGAGCTGCGCGACCGCGCGCTGGCTGCCAGCAGCGTCGCGAACTGATCGACCGAAGGAAACGTCACCATGAAACTCATCGTCATCGGCCACGGCATGGTCGGCCACAAGCTCCTCGAATGCGTCGCGGCGGAAGCGGGCACCGCGGGCGCGCTGCAGGTCACCGTGCTCGGCGAGGAACCGCGCCCGGCCTACGACCGAGTGCACCTGTCCGAGTTTTTCGCGGGCAAGTCGGCGGACGACCTGTCGCTCGTCGAACCCGGCTTCTTCGAGCGTCATCCGCAGTTCGACCTGCGCCTGAACGCGCAAGTCGCGTCGATCGACCGCGCCGCGCATACGGTCACGCTCACGTCGGGCGAAACGCTCGCGTACGACAAGCTGGTGCTCGCGACGGGCTCGCGCCCGTTCGTGCCGCCGATGCCGGGGCACGATCGTGACGGCTGCTTCGTGTACCGGACGATCGAGGATCTCGAAGCGATGCAGGCGTGCGGCGCGCACGCGAAGCGCGGGGTCGTGGTCGGCGGCGGGCTGCTCGGCCTCGAATGCGCGAAGGCGCTGCGCGACATGGGGCTCGACACGCACGTCGTCGAATTCGCGCCGCGGCTGATGGCCGTGCAGATCGACGACGGCGGCGGCCGGATGCTGCGCGCGAAGATCGAGGCGCTCGGCGTGACCGTGCATACGGGCAAGAACACGCTGGAAATCGTCGATGGCGAAGCAGGCACGCACCGGATGGCGTTCGCCGACGGCTCGCACCTCGACGCCGACATGATCGTGTTCTCGGCCGGCATCCGTGCACGCGACGAACTGGCCCGCGCATGCGGGCTCGACGTCGGCCCGCGCGGCGGCGTCGCGATCGACGACGCGTGCCGCACGAGCGACGCCGACATCTACGCGATCGGCGAATGCGCGGCGTGGAACGGCATGGTGTACGGCCTCGTCGCACCGGGCTACGACATGGCGCGCGTGGTCGCGAAGCAGCTCGGCGGCGATACGAACGGCGAGGCCGGAGCCGCATTTGCCGGTGCCGACATGAGCACGAAGCTGAAGCTGATGGGCGTGGACGTCGCGAGCATCGGCGACGCGCACGGCACGACGGCCGGCAGCCGCACCTACCAGTACGCGGACGAGCGCCGCCAGGTCTACAAGAAGCTCGTGGTGTCCGACTGCGGCAAGTTCCTGCACGGCGCGGTGATGGTCGGCGACGCAGCCGAATACGGCACGCTGCTGCAGATGATGCTGAACCGTATCGAGCTGCCCGAGTCGCCGGAATTCCTGATCCTGCCGTCGTCGGACGGCGTCGCGAAGCCGGCGATCGGCGTCGACGCGCTGCCCGCCGCAGCCCAGATCTGCTCGT
This sequence comes from Burkholderia sp. Ac-20344, assembly GCF_017104975.1. NCBI lineage: Bacteria > Pseudomonadati > Pseudomonadota > Betaproteobacteria > Burkholderiales > Burkholderiaceae > Burkholderia > Burkholderia sp. Ac-20344. The sequence continues at coordinate 68,284 of NZ_JAAGPP010000022.1, read as the reverse complement.
GCAACAACGTGTCGAAGTCGCAGATCTGCGCGGCGGTGGCGGACGGCGCGACGAGCCTCGGCGCGCTGAAGACGTGCACGGGCGCCGGCACGTCGTGCGGCGGCTGCGTGCCGCTCGTCACGCAGATCATGAAGGCGGAGATGAAGAAGCAGGGCCTCGCGGTCAACAACCATCTGTGCGAGCACTTCCCGCATTCGCGCCAGGAGTTGTTCCACCTGATCCGCGTCGAGCGCATCACGACCTTCGACGAACTGCTCGCGAAGCATGGCCACGGTCTCGGCTGCGACGTGTGCAAGCCGGCGGTGGCGGGCATCCTCGCGTCGTGCTTCAACGAGTTCGTGCTGAAGAAGGAACACGCGGGGCTGCAGGACTCGAACGACTACTACCTCGCGAACATCCAGCGCGACGGCACGTATTCGGTCGTGCCGCGCATGCCGGGCGGCGAAGTCACGCCGGAAGGGCTGATCGCGGTGGGCCAGGTCGCGAAAAAGTACGGCCTTTACACGAAGATCACGGGCGGCCAGCGTGTCGACCTGTTCGGCGCCCGCGTCGAGCAACTGCCGTCGATCTGGGAAGAACTGATCGCGGCCGGATTCGAATCGGGCCACGCATACGGCAAGGCCCTGCGCACCGTGAAGTCGTGCGTCGGGTCGACGTGGTGCCGCTACGGCGTCGACGATTCGGTTGGCCTCGCGATCGACCTGGAGAACCGCTACAAGGGGCTGCGCACGCCGCACAAGATCAAGTTCGGCGTGTCCGGCTGCACGCGCGAGTGCGCGGAGGCGCAGGGCAAGGACGTCGGCATCATCGCGACCGAGAAGGGCTGGAACCTGTACGTGTGCGGCAACGGCGGGATGAAGCCGCGCCACGCGGAACTGCTCGCGTCCGATCTCGACCGCGCCACGCTGGTCCGCTATATCGACCGTTTCCTGATGTTCTACGTGCGCACGGCCGACCGGCTGCAGCGCACGAGCGTGTGGCGCGACAACCTCGAAGGCGGCCTCGACTACCTGATCGACGTCGTCGTGCACGACCGGCTCGGGATCGGCGCCGAACTCGAAGCCGACATGCAGCACGTGGTCGACACCTACGAGTGCGAGTGGAAGAAGGCCGTCACCGATCCCGACACGCGCAAGCGCTTCCGCCACTTCGTGAACAGCGACGCGCCGGACACGACCATCGAATTCGTCGAGACGCGCGGCCAGATCCGGCCCGCGACGCCCGGCGAACGTACGGGCGGCAAGCCCGTGCCGATTCCCGTCGTCGCCGTTGGCGCGACGCAAGCCGCCACCGAACCCGCAACCGCTTGAGCCCGACCGACACCAGCGTCTTTTCCAAGGAGCCCATCATGAACGATCGTCTTCCACTGTCCTGGACCCGCGTGTGCCCGCTCGCCGACATCGTGCCGAACACCGGCGTGTGTGCACTCGTCAACGGCGAGCAGGTCGCGGTGTTTCACGTCGCGCATGCCGAAGAAGGCGGCGTGTTCGCGATCGACAACGTCGATCCCGTGTCGCAGGCGGCCGTGATGTCGCGCGGGTTGATCGGCAGCCTCGGCGAGCGCGTCGTCGTCGCGTCGCCGCTGTACAAGCAGCATTTCGACCTGCGCACCGGCGAATGCCTCGAGGCGCCCGAGAAATCGGTGAGCGCGTATCCGTCGCGGGTCGAGGACGGCTTCGTGTGGATTGCAGCCTGACCGCCCCGGAGCGCGCATGACCGCCACCCCCGTCAAGAGCGTGTGCCCGTACTGCGGCGTCGGCTGCGGGATGGTGCTGCACGTCGAGGAAGGCGAAGTCGTCAAGGTGTCCGGCGACGCCGACCATCCGACCAACTTCGGGCGGCTGTGCACGAAGGGTTCGTCGGCGCACGTCGCGCTGCGCCGCTCCGGGCGGCTCGACCGCGCGTTCGTGCGCCGCGCGCGCGAGGCCGACCTGGTGCCGCTGCCGGCGCGCGACGCGATCGCCGAGACCGCGCGCCGCCTGCGCACGGTGCTCGACACGCACGGCCCGGATGCCGTGTCGTTCTACGTGTCGGGGCAGATGTCGATCGAGGCGCAATACCTCGTCAACAAGCTCGCGAAGGGCTTCGTCGGCACCAACAACATCGAGTCGAACTCGCGCCTCTGCATGGCGAGCGCGAGCACCGGCTACAAGCAGTCGCTCGGCGCGGACGGCCCGCCCGGGTCGTACCAGGATTTCGATCGCGCGAACCTGTTCTTCGTGATCGGCGCGAACATGGCCGACTGCCATCCGATCCTGTTCCTGCGGATGATGGATCGCGTGAAGGCCGGCGCGAAGCTGATCGTCGTCGATCCGCGCCGCACCGGCACGGCCGACAAGGCCGACCTGTTCCTGCAGATCCGGCCGGGCACCGATCTCGCGCTGATCAACGGGCTGCTGCACCTGCTGCACGCGAACGGCCGCACCGATGCCGCGTTCATCGATGCGTACACCGAAGGCTGGGACGCGATGCCCGCGTTCCTCGCCGACTACACGCCCGAGCGCGTCGCCGCGATCACGGGGCTCGCGGAAGCCGACCTGCGCACGGCTGCGCAATGGATCGGCGACGCGCAGGAATGGATGAGCTGCTGGACGATGGGGCTCAACCAGAGCACGCACGGCGTGTGGAATACCAACGCGATCTGCAACCTGCATCTCGCCACGGGCAAGATCTGCCGCACCGGCAGCGGGCCGTTCTCGCTGACCGGCCAGCCGAACGCGATGGGCGGGCGCGAGATGGGCTACATGGGCCCCGGGCTGCCGGGCCAGCGCTCGGTGGCATCCGACGACGATCGCCGTTTCGTCGAGAACCTGTGGCGCGTGCCGGCCGGCACGCTGCGCAAGGAGACGGGGCAAGGCACGGTCGACCTGTTCTCGCGGATGGCGGCCGGCGACATCAAGGCATGCTGGATCGTCTGCACGAACCCGGTCGCCACGGTGCCGAACCGGCAGAACGTGATCGCCGGGTTGCAGGCCGCCGAGCTCGTGATCGCGCAGGATGCCTTCCTCGACACCGAGACCAACCGCTATGCGGACATCCTGCTGCCCGGCGCGCTGTGGGCCGAAGGCGACGGCGTGATGATCAACTCCGAGCGCAACATGACGCTGATGCGCGCGGCGGTCGCGCCGCCCGGCGACGCGCTGCCCGACTGGCGCATCGTCGCGGAAGTCGCGCGCGCGATGGGCTTCGGCGATGCGTTCGACTATGCGTCGGCGGCCGACGTGTTCGACGAGATCGTCCGCTTCTCGAATCCGGCGACGGGCTACGACCTGCGCGGCGCGAGCCATGCGGCGTTGCGCGACGGGCCCGTGCAGTGGCCGGTCGCGCCGGGCACCGCGCGCGAGCGGCACCCGATCCGCTACCTGAACGACGGCGTGAACCAGGCGCTGCGCCCGGCAGCCGGCGGCAACGACGCGCCGCGCCTCGCGTTCCCGACGCCGTCGGGCAAGGCGCGCTTCTTCGCGCGGCCGCATGTCGATCCGGCCGAGCTGCCCGACGACACGTTCCCGATCGTGCTGAACACCGGGCGGCTGCAGCATCAATGGCACACGATGACGAAGACGGGCAAGGTCGCGATGCTGAACAAGCTCAACCCGCGCCCGTTCGTCGAGCTGCACCCGGACGATGCGAGCGCGCTCGGCATCGCCGCGAAGGACAGCGTCGAGATCCGCTCCGCGCGCGGCCGCGCGGTGCTGCCGGCCGTCGTGACCGAGCGCGTGCAGCGCGGCAGCTGTTTCGCGCCGATGCACTGGAACGACGTGTACGGCGACGACCTGTGCATCAACGCGGTGACCAGCGACGCGATCGATCCCGAATCGCAGCAACCCGAACTGAAATACTGCGCGGTCGCGCTGCGGCGCGTCGAGACCGATGCGTTCACGGCCGCCGACGAAGAGACGGCGCAACCCGACGCATGCGCCGACGATGCGCGGCCCGCGCCGGCGCGGGTGCAGGCTACTGCTTCACAGGAATCCGACATGGCAGACATCGACACTTTCGCGGCCGCGCTCGGCGTGGCCGACCTCGCGCCGCCGCCGTTGACGGACACCGAACGGCTGTACGTGGCCGGCCTCGTCAGCGGGCTGAAGGCGAGCGCCGGCCGGCGCGAGGGCGGCGTGCCCGTGCTGCCGGCCAGCGCGCCGCTCACGCCGCCGGTGCGGTTCTGGCTCGACGGGATGCTCGCGGGGCTGTTCAGCCGCTCGCTGCCGGCGAGCTTGCCGGGTGCCGCGGCGTCCGCGCTGCCAGCCGATGCCGGCGCGTCCGGCGGCGTGCGGATCGTGCGCACGCGGCCGAAGGTCGTGCTGCTGTGGGCGTCGCAGACCGGCAACATCGAATCGTTGACCGAGGATTACGCGACGCAGCTGATGAACGCGGGCTTCGAGATCCGCACCGCGTGCATGTCCGACTATCCGGTGGCGTCGCTCGCCGGTGCGCAATACGTGCTGCTGATGACGAGCACGTTCGGCGACGGCGACGCGCCCGACAACGGCAGCGAATTCTGGGAAGCGCTGCAGGCCGGCAGCGCCGCGCGCCTCGACGGCGTGCACTTCGCAGTGCTCGCGTTCGGCGATCGCAACTACGACCAGTTCTGCGGCCATGGCCGCCGGCTCGACGCGCGGCTCGCGGAACTCGGCGCGGCGCGTCTCTGCGCGCGCGTCGATTGCGACGTCGAATTCCAGCGCGACGCCGACCAGTGGCTCGAACGCGTCGTCGCGCGGATCAAGGAGGCCGATGCCGCGCTGCACGCGGTGCCGACCGGCGGGATGAGCCCGTCGGGGCTGCTGCCGACGAAGGCGCATCCGGCGCCGTCGAAGCTCGTCGCGAACCTGCGGCTCAACCGTCCGGGCGCGGCGAAGGACACGCGCTACGTGTCGCTGTCGACCGAAGGCGCGAACCTCGAATACGAAACCGGCGACGCGCTCGGCGTGTGGCCGACCAACTGCCCGGAGCTGGTCGACGAACTGCTGTCCGTCACCGCGCTGAAGGCCGACGCCCCCGTATCGGTGGCGGGCGTCGGCGACGTGCGCCTCGGCGACGCGCTTGCGCGTCATTTCGACATCACGCGCCCGCATCCGGACACGCTCGCCTTCATCGCGTCGCGCAGCGCCAACGGCGCGCTGAAGTCGCTGCTCGCCGACGACCGCAAGGGCGACCTGAAGCAATGGCTGTGGGGGCAGCAGCTCGCGGACGTGCTGCACGAGTTTCCGGTCGAGCTGTCGGGCACGGAACTGGTCGGGATGCTGAAGCGCATGCAGCCGCGTCTGTATTCGATCGCGTCGAGCCCGAGCGCGCATCAGGGCGAGATCCACCTGACCGTGTCGGCGGTGCGCTATCACAACGGCCGGCGCGCGCGCAAAGGCGTAGCGTCGACGTTCCTCGCCGATCGCGCGGACGACGGCCGCGTGCCCGTGTTCGTGCAGAAGTCCGCGCATTTCCGGCCGCCGGTGAACGGCGACGTGCCGATCGTGATGGTCGGCCCCGGTACTGGCGTCGCGCCGTTCCGCGGCTTCCTGCACGAGCGGCAGGCACGCGGCGCGCGCGGGCGCAACTGGCTGTTCTTCGGCGAGCAGCACGCGCAGACCGACTTCTACTACGGCGACGAGCTGGGCGCGATGCACGACAGCGGCTTCCTCACGCGGCTCGACCTCGCGTTCTCGCGCGACCAGGCCGACAAGATCTACGTGCAGGACCGGATGCGCGAGCAGGGCGCCGAGCTGTTCGCGTGGCTGGAGGAAGGCGCGCACTTCTACGTGTGCGGCGATGCGGCGCGGATGGCGAAGGATGTCGATACGGCACTGAAGGCGGTGGTCGCCGAGCACGGCGGCATGTCGGACGAAGCCGCGAACGACTACGTCGCGCGGCTTTCGAAGGCGCGGCGTTACATGCGGGACGTGTATTGAACGCGCGAGCGGCGGACTGCTGTCCGCCGCTCGCCCGGCGGGTTACTGCTGCCGCTCCCACGCACGTGCCTGCTCGGCGCGCACGAACGCTTCCGACGATGCCGGCAGCAGGTTGCGGAACGCGCCGCCGTCGCTGTCGATCACGTCGACCATCTTCGCGATCATTTCTTCGGGGTCGTGCTGTTCGAGCGGGAACGTCAGCCGCTCGGGCGTCACGGTATGCACGGCCGGATCGTGCCAGCGTCGCGTCGTCTCCATCATCCGGTCGTTGAAGCCGGTGCTGTACGGGCCGGGGTTCACGACCGCGACACGGATGCCGTGCGGCGCCAGTTCCGCCTGCATCGCCTCGGCCACCGATTCGACCGCGTGCTTCGACGCGCAATAGGCGCCGGTGAACGGCCCCGTGATCAGCCCCGCGATCGACGACACGAACACGATCTTGCCGCGTTTGCGCGCGAGCATCCCGCGCGCGATCTGCTGCGTGAGTTCGAGCGGCCCGAACACATTCACGTCGAACAGCTCGCGCACGATCTCGACCGGCAGGTCGACGAGCGCGCCGGCTTCGCCGACGCCCGCGTTGTTCACGAGCACGTCGACGTCGAATTCGGCTGCGCGGGCGCGATCGTACGCCGACGTGACGTCGAGCTTCACCGCGCGCAATGCGGTGCCGCGCTGCGCGGCGGCGTCCGTCAGCGCGTCGATCTCGACCGCCGTGCGTACGCCGGCCGTCACGTCGTGACCGCGTTCGGCGAGGCGCAGCGCGACTTCGCGGCCGAAGCCGGTGCCCGCGCCGGTGATGAGGATGCGTTTTTGTGCCATGTGCTTACCTTGTGGAGTGGAACGTTGCCGGAAAGCGGTCGCGGCAGTGCTGCGCGATCGCGGTGTCTTCGTCGACGCTGCCGCCCGAGATGCCGATCGCGCCGACGCAGCGCCCGTCGCCGTCGGCGAGCGGTTCGCCGCCGCCGAACGTGACGAGCCCGCCGTGGCTGTGCTCGATGCCGCGCAGCGGACCGTCGCCCGACATCGCGCCGAGCGCGCCGGTCGAGGCGCGAAAGCGGATCGCCGTCAGGGCCTTGCGTTGCGCGAGATCGATCGCGCCGAGAAAGCAGTCGTCGGTGCGCGCGAACGCGAGCAGGTTCGCGCCCGCATCGACGATGGCGACGGCGATGCCGGCGACCTGCAGCGATGCGGCGTGCGCCAGCGCCGCGTCGATCGTGCGGCGGGCGGCCGCGAGCGGCAGCGCGGCGGTGAGCGGGTTCATGCGAGGCTCCGGTGGGACGACAGCGCCAGTGTAGGCAGTTGCGGTATATGGGAGAATCCGTATTCCGCTCGAAGGAGTTTCAAGTTTTTTTAATGATGAGCAGACGCGATCCGATGGCCGGGCTGCACGTGTTCATGACCGTCGCGACGGCCGGCAACTTCACGCGTGCCGCCGCCGCGCTCGGCCTGACGCCGGCCGCCGTCAGCCTTGCGATCGGGCAGCTCGAGGGCGAGCTGAACGTGAAGCTGTTCAACCGCAGCACGCGTGGCGTGAGCCTGACGGAAGCCGGCCAGGGCTACTGGCGGCAGACGGAGCCTGCGTACCGTCAGGTCATGCAGGCACGCGACGAGCTGAAGGATGTGCGGAGCGAGCCGAACGGGGTGTTGCGCGTGACCGCGCTGCCGCTGGCGCGTGCGCGCGTGATCGCGCCGGTGCTCGCCACGTTCCGCGAACGCTATCCGAAAGTGCGGCTCGAGATCCGCTACGAGAACGACCTGGTCGATATCGCGAAGGACGGGTTCGATGCGGGGATACGCCTGGCCGATCGGCTGCAGCCGGGCATGATCGGCGTGCGGATCGCGCCGGCGCTGACCTGTGCGCTGGTTGCGTCGCCCGGTTATCTGGCACGGCATGGCGCGCCCGGGTCGATTGCCGAGCTCGAGCGGCATGCGTGCATCCGGTTCCGGTTCTCGGAGAGCGGACGCCTGCACAAATGGCTGTTGCGTGATGGCCAACGCGACGTCGATCTCGATCCGGACGGCGTGTTCGTGACGAACGATGCCGACGCCGTGATCGATGCGGCGCGCGCGGGCGTCGGCATCGCGTTCGCGTTCATGCGCGAGCGGATCGAGCAGGACTTGCGCGACGGCACGCTCGTCGAGGTGCTGCCCGGTGCGTGCCGCACGCTGCCGCCGATGTGGCTCTACTACGTGAATCGAAAACACGTGCCGGCCAAGTTGCGCGCGTTCATCGACGTGCTGCGCGAGCGAGAAGGCACGGACGCGGCGTAACCGCATCGGCCGGCCGGCTGCAGCGATTTGCACGGCGGCGCATGATGGCGGCTCCAGCCACGAAGCCAAGGAGTCGCGTCATGACGGCATTCCCGCATTTCCCGGTTCGATCCTTTGCCATTGCCGCGGCGCTGACCGGTGCCGCGATCTGTAGCGCACCGGCCATCGGCCAGACGTCGACGGTGCCGGCCGCTTCCGCTTCCGCTGCCGCGACGCCCGACAACGCGGTACTGCTCACGGTGTTCCTGAAACACGACCAGTCGCGCCCGCTCGCCGAGCTGAATGCGCAGCTCGCGAAGCAGGGGTTCTACAAGGCGTTTCCGCCGCGGGGCGTGGAGGTGGTGAGCTGGACCGTGACGATGGGGATCGGGCAGATCGTCGTGCTGCGGCTGCCGGCGTCGCGGCTGCGCGAGGTCAATCGCGTGCTTGAGGATACGGCGTGGGGCGCATACCGGACGGCGTTCTATCCGACTTACGACTACAAGGCGATCGGGTTGAGGGAGCATGAGCGGGCGGAGTGAGGCGGCTGCGTGTGCCCGGGTTGTGACACGGTGGGCGCCAGTCAAGCAGATCGACCGGCCCCCATTTCCGAAGCGCTACGCCGGCCCGTGAATCCGTCCTCGCCCGCGCAGCCCGGCCGGGAGAATTTCTCCCAATTCCGTTACTGGCCATTCATCCGATGAAAAAACCCCGCCGGTTCCCGGTATGATGCGCACCTTGCGTTTGTCGGACGCACTATTTTTTATGCGATTTTGATGTGCAAGGCGCCACAAAATCGCACAATACGAACCTGAAAGATTCTGTAATATAAATTCCGTATACTCGTAAGTTCTGATCCAGGCGCCGCGTGCCATTTCCTTCGGCCGACCGCCCACGCAGAACAACCAGATACGTTGCCGCCAGGCCGTCTTGCGCCGCGACACGCTATGCACCACCACTGAACAATCTATGTCTTCCCGCCACTCTGGTTCGCCCGGCCGCGCCGCGGCGGTGATCGCCCGTGTCCGGGCGCTGATCCGCAACGAGCGTGTGTTGTCGCCGCTGCTTGCGCTCGGCATCGGCCTGCTGCTGATCGTGGTTTTCCAGCACCTGTCGGAATCCGTCGACTACCGGTCGGTGATCCGCCAGCTGCGTCACATGTCCGTCGGCGAGTGGGGCGCTTCGCTGGCCGCGACGGCGCTCAGTTATCTCGCACTCGTCGCCCGCGACGCGGTCGGCCTGCGCTATGTCGCCGCGAAGGTGCCGCGCGTCGCGCTGTGGATCGGCTCGATCGCCGGGTCCGCGCTCGGTAACGCGACCGGCTTCGGCGCGCTGACGGGCGGCGCGGTCCGCGCACGCGTGTACGGCGTGTCGGGCGTCACGCCCGCGCAGATCGGCCGGATGACGGTGTTCACGAGCGGCACGCTGGCGCTCGCGATGGTGTTGATGACGGCGGTCGGCATGGTCTGCGTGCCGGAGGCGCTTGCCGCGATGCTGCACGTCGCGCCCGGCGTGCTGACCTGGACCGGCGCGGCGCTGCTCGTGGTGCTGGCCGCGATGGTCGTGATGTGCGGCAACACCGCGCGCCCGGTCGTCACGCGCTTCAAGTGGCTGTCGTTCGACGTGCCGGCGCGGCGCGATCTCGTCGCGCAGGTCGTCTATGCGGTGCTCGACGTCGTCGCGGCGGGCCTGACGCTGTGGGTGCTGCTGCCGTCAGCACCGGTCGGCTTCCCGACCTTCATTACTGTTTACGCCGCGGCGTTGCTGCTCGGGATGATCGGCCATACGCCGGGCGGGATCGGCGTGTTCGAAGCCGCGATGGTCTTCACGCTGGGTCGCGAAGTGCCGCCGCACGCGATGGTCGCCGCGCTGATCGCGTATCGCGCGATCTATTTCGGCGTGCCGCTCGTGCTGTCGGCCGGCCTGCTGGCCGGTTTCGAAGGCCGCGCGCTGCGGCGCCGGCTCGTGACGCGGCAGGCCGTGCGCGTGTCGCAGCTCGCGCCGGTGTTCCTGAGTCTCGTCACGTTCGCGGTCGGCGGGATGCTGGTGATCTCGAGCGCGACGCCCGCGTTCTGGCACCGGATCGCGATCCTGCGCCACCTCGTGCCGCTGTGGGTGCTCGAAGGCTCGCAGGTGATCTGCAGCGTGCTCGGCGTCGCGCTGCTGTTCGTCGCGCGCGGACTGCTGCGGCGCCTGGACGGCGCATGGTGGATGACCTTCGCGCTGACGCTTGCCAGCCTCGCGCTGTCGCTGGCGAAGGGGCTCGCGTTCGTCGAGGCGGGCGTGCTCGGCACGCTGCTGGTGCTGCTGCTCGTCAGCCGTCGCCGCTTCAACCGCCATTCGTCGCTGCTCGCCGAGCGCTTCACGGTGAGCTGGTTCGTGTCGGTGGCGATGGTGCTGATGCTGGCCGTGTGGGTGCTGTTCTTCGCGTTCCGCGACGTGCCGTACACGCGCGAACTGTGGTCGCATTTCTCGTTCGACGCGCGTGCGCCGCGTGCGCTGCGCGCAACCCTTGCGGCCGGCGTGTTCGTCGCGCTGTTCGCGCTGTGGCAACTGCTGCGCCCGGCGCCCGGCCGTTTCGTGAAGCCCGCGGAGCAGGATCTGTCGGACGCCGAACGGATCATTCGCGCGCAGGAGTGCAGCGATGCGGGCCTCGCGCTGATGGGCGACAAGTCGTTCCTGTTCTCGGAGTCCCGCCAGGCATTCCTGATGTACGCGAAGAACGGCCGCACGTGGGCCGCGCTGCACGACCCGGTCGGGCCGCGCGAGGAATGGCCGGCGCTGATCAGCAAGTTCATCGCGCTCGCACACGCGCACAGCGGCCGTGCGGCGTTCTACCAGGTGCGCGCGAACGCGCTGCCGTTGTATCTCGACGCGGGCCTCACGCTGATGAAGCTCGGCGAGGAAGCGCACATCGCGCTCGACCGGTTCGACCTGAAGGGTTCGAACCGGTCGCACCTGCGCTACGCGCTGCGCCGCGGCGACAAGGACGCGCTGACGGTCGAGGTGATCCCGCCGAGCGACGTGCCGGCCACGCTGCCGGCGCTGCGCGACATCTCGGACGGCTGGCTGGACAGCCGCGACGCGCGCGAGAAGAGCTTCTCGGTCGCCGCGTTCCACGACGGCTATCTGGCGACGCAGTCGGTGATGCTCGTGCGGCAGGCCGACAAGCCGATCGCGTTCGTCACGTTCATGACGACGGACCTCAACACCGAGGCGACGGTCGGCGTGATGCGCCATCTGCCGGACGCGTCGCCGTACGCGATGGAATATCTGTTTACGCAGCTCGCGCTGCATCTGAAGGAAGCGGGCTTCCGCAAACTGAGCCTGGGTATCGCGCCGTTCTCGGGGATGGGGGCTGCGAAGATGCCGTCGCCGTTGCACCGGATCGGCCTGATGGTCTGGCGCTTCGGCGGCCGCTTCTACAACTTCCGCGGCTTGCGCGCATTCAAGAGCAAGTTCGAACCGCACTGGGAGCCGCGTTACCTCGCGGCCTCGGGCACGGTCGGCGTGTTCGTCACGCTGGCGGATCTGTCATTGCTGGCTGGAGGTCGGCGTTCATGATGTTGAAGAAGGGTATCGCGCGGGCGGCAGCCGCCTGCGCGGGAATGATGCTGGCCGGCGCCGCGTGCGCCACGCAGCCGGCCGCAGTGAAGGCCGAAACCGTATCGGGCGGCCGCTATGGGCCCGTGACGGTGACCAAGCCCAGCGGGCCGCTGCGCGGCTTCGTCGTGCTGTTCTCGCGCGAGGCCGGCTGGAATGCGGCCGACCAGCAGGCCGCCGATGCACTCGCGAAGGCCGGTGCGATGACGGTCGGCGTCGATTCGGAGCGTTATGCGACGAATCTCGCCGCGAAGCAGGAGACCTGCCACCACCTCGACGGCGACGCCGAAGCGGTCAGCCACCAGCTCGAACGCCTTGCGCAATCGTCGCGCTACTTCACGCCGATCGTCGCGGGCGTGGGCCAGGGTGGCGTGATCGCGAAGCAGATCCTGTCGATGGCGCCGGAGAACACGATCGCCGGGGTCGTATCGGTCGGTCCGGCCGCGAAGCTCGATCCGCGCTTCAAGCCGTGCCCGCCCGATCCGACGATCGTGCGCCGCGCGATGCCGGGCTTCGTCGAAACGGCGGCTGCGGGCGATTCCGCGAAGCTCGTGTCGCTCGTCACGTCGCATCTGCGTGAGAGCAGCAGCAGCGGCGACGAGCTCGACGTATCGGACCTGCCGCTCGTCGAGCTGCCGGCCAAGGGCGGCAGCGGCCAGCTCGCGATCGTGATCTCGGGCGACGGCGGCTGGCGCGATCTCGACAAGACGATCGCCGAGGCGCTGCAGCGCGACGGCGTGTCGGTGGTCGGCATCGACAGCCTGCGCTATTTCTGGAGCGAGAAGCCGCCGGCACAGGTGAGCCGCGATCTCGCACGCGTGATGCGCACCTACATGGCGCGCTGGCATGCGAATCGCGTGGCGCTGGTCGGCTACTCGTTCGGTGCCGATGTGATGCCGTTCGCGTACAACCGGCTGCCGGCCGACCTGCGCGACAAGGTCGCCGTGATGTCGCTGCTCGGCTTCGCGCCGGCCGCCGATTTCCAGATCCGCGTGACGGGCTGGCTCGGCATGCCCGCGAGCGACAAGGCGCTGAAGGTCGCGCCGGAAATCGCGAAGGTGCCGCCGCAGCTCGTGCAGTGCTTCTATGGCGCGGAAGAGAAGGACACGATGTGCCCGGCGCTCGCGAACACGGGTGCCGACGTGATCAAGACGCAGGGCGATCACCACTTCGGCCGCGACTACATCGCGCTCGAGAAGAAGATTCTCGGCGCGTTCGGCAAGCCGGTGGCGGCGCGCTGAACGCCGGCGCCCGCTTCGCGGCGGGGGCCGGCCGGTAGCTTCCGGTTCATCGTACGGGCGGCCTGCGTGCCGCCCGTTTCATTTTCCGGCTGGCGTTGGCGCGTTCGGAGGCGGCATCGCCGTGCGCGCATCGTGCTGGTAGAAGCCCGTGAACCGGTCGAGCTGCCGTCGCGCGGCAGCGATGTCCGTGCCGTCGCCGAGCACTGCGCTCGAAAACCCCGTGCGCTCCATCAGCAGCAACTGGTCGACCAGCACGTCGCCGGTCGCGCGCAGGTCGCCGGCGAAGCCGTAGCGCTTGCGCAGCAGGTACGCCTGGCTGTACGCGCGGCCATCGGTGAATGATGGAAACGCCAGGTCGATGCGCACCGCCTGCGCGATTTGCCCGGCGAGCGGCGGCAGTTCCTCGTCGTTGCCGATCGTCAGCGTCGCAGCGTCGTGCCGCTGCATGTCGCCGGCGTGTTCGGCCGGCGTCAGCAGCCGGATGCGTGCGGTCGGGTGCGCTTGCTTCATGCGGGCTCCACCTGGTGGCGCGCGTCGTTCGCGGCAGCCTTGAAGGGTTCCGTCCCGATGCGGCGGACGGTGTCGATGAATCGTTCGCTGCGGCCGTCGTCGTCGATCCGCGCGTCGAGATACGCGTTGACGATCGCGTCGACGACATCGACGATCTCGTTCGCCGAAAACGACGGGCCGATCACCTTGCCCGGCCGCGCGGGGCCGCTCGCGGTCGAGCCGTCCGAGCCGCCGAGCGTGACCTGGTACCACTCGGTGCCGTCCTTGTCGACGCCGAGGATGCCGAGGTGGCCGCTGTGATGATGGCCGCACGAGTTGATGCAGCCGCTGATGTGCAGGTCGATGTCGCCGACGTCGTGCAGCATGTCGAGATCCTGGAAGCGCTCGGCGATCGCGTCGGCGATCGGGATCGAGCGTGCGTTCGCGAGCGCGCAGAAGTCGCCGCCCGGGCACGCGATCATGTCCGTCAGGAGTCCGACGTTCGCGCTGGCGAGCCCGATCGCACGCGCGTTTTCCCACAGCAGGAACAGGTCGTCGACATGCACCCACGGCAGCACGACGTTCTGCGTGTGCGTGACGCGCGCCTCGCCGGCCGAGAAGCGGTCGGCGAGATCGGCGAGCGCGTCGAGCTGGTCCGGCGACGCGTCGCCCGGTGCCTGCAGGCGGCGCTTGAACGACAGCGTGACGATGCGCAGCGCCGGGTCGCGGTGGTCGGCGACATTGCGTGCGAGCCAGCGCGCGAAGGCCGGATGGCGGGCCGCCTGGGCGGACACGCGCAGGTTCGCGTCGCGCAGGCTCGCCGTGCGCGGCTTGAGCCGCGGCGGGACGAACGACGCGGCGACGCGGTCGAACTCGACCTGTGGAATCGTGTGCAACCCGCCGTCGTGATCGACGATCTGGCGGAACTCCTCCTCGACGTCGTCGATGTAGCGCTGCCCCTCGGTCTTCACGAGGATCTTGATGCGCGCCTTGTACTTGTTGTCGCGCCGTCCGTAGCGGTTGTACACGCGGACGATCGCCTCGATGTAGTTCATCACGTGCTGCCACGGCAGGAACGCGCGCAGCAGCGTCGCGATCATCGGCGTGCGGCCCATCCCGCCGCCGACGCTCACGCGAAAGCCGAGCGCGCCCGCGTCGTCGCGCACGAGCTTCAGCCCGACGTCGTGCCAGTCGGTGGCCGCGCGGTCTTCGGCCGCGCCGGTGATCGCGATCTTGAACTTGCGCGGCAGGAACGCGAACTCGGGGTGCAGCGTCGTCCACTGGCGCATCACTTCGGCGAACGGGCGCGGATCGGCGATCTCGTCCGGCGCGACGCCCGCGCGCTCGTCGCACGAGATATTGCGGATGCAGTTGCCGCTCGTCTGGATCCCGTGCATGTCGACGGTCGCGAGCAGGTCCATCACGTCGGCGGCTTTCGCGAGCGGAATCCAGTTGAACTGCACGTTGGTGCGCGTCGTGAAGTGCGCACTGCGGGTCGGCAGGCGCAGCGTGCCGAGCAAGGCCTGCGCGTCGCATGCGGCGCGGTAGGTGGCGTCGTCCGGCACGTCGTAGTCGCGTGCGATCCGCGCGAGCACGCGCAGCTGCGCGCTCGACAGTTCGCCATACGGTACGGCCACGCGCAGCATCGGCGCGTGCCGCTGCACGTACCAGCCGTTCTGCAGGCGCAGCGGGCGGAACGCGTCTTCGCTCAGCGTGCCGTGCTGCCAGCGCTCGAGCTGGTCGCGAAACTGGGCGGCGCGGCTGTGCACGAGCGCCCGGTCGAAAACGGTATATCGATACATGACGTGATACGCGAGAGGAGCCGCGGCTGAAGCGCGCGGCTCGGGAGGGACGTTGCGACGGGTGTCAGGCAACTGGAGACAGCGTAGGGAACGCGGTGCGGCGGGACAAGCAGCAGATCGGGATGAAAAGGGCGCAGCAGATGGCCGGCGTGATGCCGGCGCGGGGCCGTGGCGGGTGTTTATGCGTCGGCGTCGACGACGAGCGCCGGATCGAGCGCGCGGATGCGCTGGTCGATGAAGTAGCCGCCGCCTTCCTGGTAGCGCAGGAACAGGCGGCCGCACGAGCGGCAGCGGTTGACGGTGCAGCGGTTGTACGGGAAATGGCGCAGGGCGATCGGCGCGTCGTCCGACGCGTAGCGCGTGCCGCCCGGATGATATTCGGCGTAGGTCGGCTCCGTCTCGCCGGGCGGCGCGAGCGTGGCGACTTCGGTCAGTTGCGCGTCCTGCAGCGACAGCGGCAGGGTCGTCCATCCGGCGAGCGGCGTTTTCGTGCAGGTGCACGGCTGCGTGACGTGCGCGGCTTCAGCCGCCAGTTTCAACAGCGCGTCGTGATCGAGGTAGGGCAGTTGACTCATGGGAAATCATGAAGGGCGGCGGGATCAGCACTGTAACCCGCGCGTGGGTTGTATGCATCGCCGTAACGCACGGAGTGCGCACCGAGTACGTCGCGTGCGGTTCAACCGCCCTTGCGGACCGAAGGCTGTGCGACGAGCTCGCCGAGCACGCGGATCGCGCGCTCGATGTCGCGGCTCCACGGGTGGCCGAAGTTCACGCGCACGCACCGCTCGAAGCCGTGCGCGGCCGAAAACAGCGGCCCCGGCGCGAAGCTGATCCCGCGTTCGATCGCCTGGCGATGCAGCTCCATCGCGTCGATCGCGTCGGGAAACGCGAGCCACAGGAAGTAGCCGCCTTCGGGCCGCACCCACTCGACGCCGGCCGGCAGCCAGCGCCGCAGCGCGTCGTCCATCCGGTCGAGCTGCGTGTGCAGCGCGCCGCGCAGCTTGCGCAAGTGCCGGTCGTAGCCGCCATGCTCGAGATAGTTCGCGATGCCCACTTGCGCGGGAATGCTGGCCGACAGCGTCGTCATCAGCTTGAGCCGCTGCACCTTCTCCGCGAACCGGCCGGCGGCGGCCCAGCCGATCCGGTAGCCGGGCGCGAGCGTCTTCGAGAACGAACTGCAGTGCATCACGAGGCCGTGCCGATCGAACGCACGCGCGGGCAGCGGATAGTCGGGGCCGAAGTGCAGCTCGCCATACACGTCGTCCTCGATCAGCGGCACGTCGCGCGCGGCGAGCAACTCGACGAGCGCACGCTTTTTTTCGGTGGACAGCGTGACGCCGGTCGGATTCTGGAAGTTGGTCATGAACCAGCACGCGCGGATGTCGTGCCGGTCGAGCGCGTTCGCGAGCGCATCGAGATCGAGGCCCGTGCGCGGATCGACGGGAATCTCGACCGCGCGCAGGTCGAGCCGCTCGATCGCCTGCAGTGCCGCATAGAAGCCGGGCGCTTCGACGGCCACGATGTCGCCGGGCCGCGTGACGGCCATCAGGCACAGGTTCAGCGCCTCGAGCGCGCCGTTGGTGACGACGATCTCGTCGATCGGCTGCGAGATGCCCGTCGCGAGATAGCGCCGTGCGATCTGCTGGCGCAGCGCCTCGTTGCCGGGCGGCAGGTCGACGACCGTGCTCCACGGGCTGACGAGCCGCGTGGCCTGCGCGAGCGATTTCGCGAGACGCGGCAGCGGAAACAGTTGCGGCGACGGGAACGCGGAGCCGAGCGGCACGATGCCGGGCTGCGTGGCCGCGTCGAGGACGGAGAACACGAGGCTGCTGATGTCGACCTTGCGCGTGGCGCCGGCACGGCTTGCGCGGTGCCTGGCAGCCGGGCTCGCCTCCGGCGTGGCGCCCGGCGCGACGTAGTAGCCCGAGCGTTCGCGTGCGCGGATCAGCCCCCACTGTTCGAGCAGGTAGTACGCGCGAAACACCGTCGACTGGCTCACGCCGTGCTGCGCGATGATCTGCCGCAACGACGGCAGGCGCGTGCCGACGGCGAGGTTGCCGTTGCGGATGTCGTCGGCGATCGTGTGGGCGAGGGTTTCGTAGCGTTTCATCGGCGAGGGGGGCGCGCGCCGTCGCCACGCGCGGGCCGGAGTGGCGCCGCGCCGGCGGGCGCGGCTCATTGTCCGATGCGCGGCCCGAAAAGGAAAGCGCAGGCGGGAAGGCCGCGCTTTCCTGCCGCGTCAGGCCGCGTTCGGCTCGACGTTCTGCGGGTTCGCCGCGGCGCGCAGCGGCGGCAACGGCTCGACCTTGCCGACGATGAACAGGTACGACAGCGCGCCGACCACGCACAACGCGCCGGCCACCGCGAGCGGCACGACGAACGAGCCCTTCGTGATCGACAGCATCACGCCCGTGAACGTCGTGATGAAGATCCCCGCGAGATTGCCCGCGAAGTTCTGGATGCCGCCGAGCGACGCGACATGCGCCGGCGTCGGCGCGACTTCGCCGACGAGCGTCCACACGTTGGCGCCCGCGAACGACAGGCTCGCATAAGCCAGCGCGAACAGGCCGAGGCAGGCCCACACGTTTTCGACGAACGCCGACAGCGCGATCGACGAAGACAGCAGCATTCCGAGCACGAGGCAGGTCTTGCGCGCGGCGGTCGCGCTCCAGCCGCGGCGGAACAGGCTGTCCGACACATAGCCGCCGAGCCAGCCGCCGGGAATCGCGAGCAGCGCGGGCAGCATGCCCCATGTGCCGAGCGATGCGAGCGAGAAGCCGCGCGACTGCAGCAGGTAGCTCGGGAACCACGTGATGAAGAAGTAGATCGCGAAGTTCAGGCAGAACAGGCCGATCATCATGCCCCACACGGTGCGGTAGCGGAACAGATCGAGCCACGACACCTTCGGGCCGTCGATTGCGGCCGCAGCGGCCGGCGCGCCGCGCTGCGCGAGCAGCGCATCGACGGCATCGGGCGCGATCGCGCGATAGCGTTCCGGGTCGCGATAGATGAACCACCACGCCAGTGCCCATACGATGCCGATGCCGCCCGTGATCACGAACGACCCGCGCCAGCCGACGATCGAGATCAGCCATGCGACGAGCGGCAGCGACAGCGCGGAGCCGACGCGCGAACCGCTGTCGAAGATGCTGCTCGCGAGCCCGCGTTCGCTGCGCGGGAACCAGTTGAACGCGACCTTCGCGAACGACGGGATCGCGGCCGCTTCGCCGACGCCGAGCATCAGCCGCACGCCGACGAGCTGCGTGAGCCCGCGCGCGGCACCCGTCGCGACCGTGAACACCGACCACCAGCCGACCGCGAGCGCGAGGCTCACGCGCACGCCGACCTTGTCGATGAACCAGCCGGCCGGCAGTTGCAGGAACGCGTAGGTCCAGAAGAACGCGCTCAGCACGAGTCCCATGCCGACCGCGTCGAGGCCGAGGTCGGCGCGGATGCTGGGCGCCGCGATCGCGAGGTTCGCGCGATCGATGAAGTTGATGACGTTGGCCAGGAAGCACATCAGGATCATGGTCCATCGGATGCGTGGCATGGGGTGTCTCCGCGGGGAATGTCGTGACGGACGGCCGGCGATCCGCTGCGCCGGCCGCCTCGATGGGCGGGTTATCGGGTGGCTTGCGACGGCGTGCGGTCGAACTTCGCGAGCGCTTCCCACAGGCCGTTCAGGTAGACCGCGCCGAGCGCGCGGTCGTAGAGGCCGTAGCCGGGCTTGCCCGTCTCGCCCCAGATCATGCGGCCGTGGTCGGGGCGCGCGTAGCCGGTGAAGCCGGTGTCGTGGTACGCCTTCACGATCGCGGCGATGTCGAGCGAGCCGCAGCTCGACAGGTGGGCGGTTTCCTCGAAATCGCCGTTCGGGTCGACCTTCACGTTGCGGAGATGGGCAAAGTGGATGCGGCCCATCGCGCCGAATTCGCGCAC
Source organism: Burkholderia sp. Ac-20344 (assembly GCF_017104975.1). NCBI lineage: Bacteria > Pseudomonadati > Pseudomonadota > Betaproteobacteria > Burkholderiales > Burkholderiaceae > Burkholderia > Burkholderia sp. Ac-20344. The sequence continues at coordinate 49,063 of NZ_JAAGPP010000022.1, read as the reverse complement.
GAGCGCCTCGACATCGTTCTGCGGGCCCGCGCCGAGCGAGCCCGAGCACAGCGTCAGCCCGTTCGCGGGCGTGTCGACGATGCGCACGATCCGCGCGAGATCGTCGCGGTTCTTCACGATGCGCGGCAGCCCGAAGATCGGGCGCGGCGGATCGTCGGGGTGGATCGCCATCTTCACGCCGGCTTCCTCGGCGACGGGGATGATCGCCTTCAGGAAGTATTCGAGGTTCGCCCACAGCGCCGCTTCGTCGACGTCGCGATACTCGGCGAGGAGCGCCTGCAATTGTTCGGGCCGGTAGCTCGAATCCCAGCCCGGCAGCGCGATGCCGTCGTTCGGATCGATCCGGTCGACGGCGTCGGTGCTGAACGCGAGGCAGGTCGAGCCGTCGTCGAGCGTCTTCGACAGTTCGGTGCGCGTCCAGTCGAAGACAGGCATGAAGTTGTAGCAGATGACGCGGACGCCGGCCGCGCCGAGATGGCGAATCGTCTGACGGTAGTTGTCGATCAGGCGGTCGCGGCCCGGCTTGCCGAGCTTGATGTCCTCGTGGACGGGCACCGATTCGACGACTTCGAACTGCAGGCCGGCGCGTTCGATCGTCGCCTTCAGCGCGTCGATCTTGTGCGCGGGCCAGACTTCGCCCACCGGCTCGTCGTAGATCGCGGACACGATATGCGTGACGCCCGGGATCTGGCGGATGTATTGCAGCGAGACCGGATCGGACTCGCCGTACCAACGGAAAGACATCTTCACTGGAGCGGCTCCTGGCTGGCGATTGATGCATCGGGCAGACGGGCGGCGGCGTGCCGGCCCGTCTCCGGTGTGCGGATTATGATTGGTATGCCAGTTGCGTGGGATAGTGGTTTACCAGTTGTCGGGATCGGAACCGGCCGGCATAGCGCTTCAGGAAACACCGCGCGACCCTGGCCAATACTCCGAACCGGACGCGGGCCGGAATTGGTGTACCATTTTGGCGATCCGGCGCCGCGACGGCGCCGGCCAGCCTGTTGCGAGCCTTTCGATGACCGATCTTTCCAGCCTGCCAGCCAGCCGCGATACCGATGCCGCGGACCGCTCCTATATCGGCCTTGCGCGGCAGATCCATGCGATGGTGGCCGCCGGCGCGTTCGAGGCCGGCGCGCGGCTGCCCTCCGAGCGCAGCCTGGCCGACCAGTTCGGCGTGAGCCGCACGCAGGTGCGCGAGGCGATCATCGCGCTCGAGGTGCAGGGGATCGTCGAAGTGCGGATCGGTTCGGGTATCTATGTATCGGCGGCCGACGCCGCGCGGCCGGTGACGTTCGAGGTGCCGCGCGGCCCGGGGCCGATCGAGACGCTGCGCGCACGCGGGCTGATCGAGGCGGAAGTCGCGGCGCTCGCCGCGACCGAACGCAAGGACGCGGATCTCGACCGGCTGTTTTTCTCGCTGACGACGATGCGCGAGCAGATGGACGACAAGGCCGCGTACGACGCGGCCGATCGCCAGTTTCATCTGCGGATTGCCGAATCGACCGGCAACACGGTGCTGCTGCACATGGTCACCGCGATGTGGGACTGCGCACGCAGCGATCCGCTGTGGGACAAGATCGAGGAGCATTTTCACTCGACGGCGCTGCGCGAGGCGTCGCAGGAAGATCACCAGCGGATCTTCGCGGCGATCATGGCGCGCGATGCGGCCGCTGCACGCGATGCGATGCGTGCGCACCTGTCGCGCGTGATCGCGGAATTCACGCAGGCGTGGCGCTGACCTTCGTTTCGGCAAACGGAAGCGGGCCGGCGTAACTGCGTCCGCATGCCGCGTCGATGGTGAGGGCGCGCGCGCCGCGTACGGCTTCTTCCGATTGCGCGACCGTACGATTTATGGTCTCGTTGCGGGATATCGCATCGACTCGAAAAAGGACAGTCGAATGCAGCCGGGCGATTCATACGGGGTCCAATTGATCAGGGGAATCGGCGCACGTACGCGCGTACGGATCGCCGTGCGCAGGCTGCTCGTCATTTTGACAGCGGGCTTGCTTGCGCCTGCGCTTCCGGTTTTCTCCGCCTCTCCCGACACCGTCAACGACAACGTGCTGCGCGTGCTCGCATGGCCCGGCTATGCGGACCGCGACGTCGTCAATGCGTTCGAGACGCAATTTCATACACGTGTCGAAGTGACGTTCGTCGACTCCGATGAAGCACTGTGGACGCGGATGCATAGCGCGGCGCCGCCGCCCTACGACGTGCTGGCCGCGAACACCGCCGAGATCCAGCGCTACGAGCACGAGCGGTTGCTCGCGCCGATCGACCTGTCGCGCATCCCGAACCGGCGGCGGCAGTTGCCGAACTTCCAGCAGCTCGCGACGATCGACGGGCTCGTCGAAGACGGCGCCACGTATGCGATCCCGTTCACGTATTCGTCGATGGGGCTGATCTACGACCGCAAGCAGGTTTCGGCCGCGCCGCACTCGATGCGGGAGCTGTGGAATCCGCGCTACCGCGGCAAGGTGCTCGACTTCAACAGCGCCCAGCACAATTTTTCGTTCACGGCGCTGGCCCTCGGCTATCCCGATCCGTTTCGCCTGTCGCCCGCGCAGACGCTCGCCGTCGCGCACAAGCTGATCGACCTGCGCCGCAACCTGCTGACGTACTACACGCTTCCTGAAGAGGCGACCGCGCTGTTCGTCGAGCATCGCGCGGCGCTGATGTTCGGCAACTACGGTACGCAGCAGGTGGAACTGCTGCGGCGTGCCGGCGCGGACGTCGGCTACGTGATCCCGGATGAAGGTGCGCTCGCGTGGCTCGACTGCTGGGCCGTCACGCGCGGCGCGCCACATCCCGAGCTCGCGTTCGCGTGGATCAACTACATGCTCGAACCGGCGATCGGTGCGCTGCTGACCGAACGCCAGGGCCTCGCAAACACGCTTGCGCCGCCACCGGGTCTCGACACCGGGCACCAGCATCTCGTCTGGCTCCAGCCCGTCGAGAACATCGCGCAGCGCGAATCGCTGTGGAGCCGCATCGTGTCGGGCGACCGTCCGGAGCGATTCGGAAAATGATCCGGCTCGGGCTCACATCGAAACTGTCGATGCTGTTCGCGTGCATCGGCGTGATTGCGTCCGGCACGACCGGTTATTACGCGTATCGTGCGAACCGCGCGATGCTCGTGCAGGAAGCGGAGCACAGCCTGCTGATGTCGACGCAACTGCTCGGGCAGCGCTTTACCACCGCGCTGTCCGACGTCGCGGACGATGCGCTCGTGCTTGCGCAGTTGCCGTCGTCCGCGCTGGTCTCGGGCGGCGACAACCGGGATGACGCGCCACGCGCGCGGCTCGAGCAGGTGTTCTGCAGCTTCATGAGAAACCACCCGGAATACCTGCAGGTCCGGCTGATCGCGCGCGGGGATTTCGGGCTCGAACGCATTCGCGTCGATCGCGATGCGAACGGCATCGTCGTGCTGCCGGACAGCGTGTTCCAGGAAAAAGGACAGTTTTCCTACGTATTCGATACGCTCGCGACGGCGCCCGGTCATATCTACCTGTCGCCTATCGTGATCAACCACGAGACGGGGTCGCACGCGGCCGAAGGGCTGCCGATCCTGCGCGTGGGCACGCCGGTCGTCGACACGTCGGGCCAGACGGTCGGCGCGCTCGTCGTCGACGTCGAGCTGTCGCGCGTGTTCGACCGGCTCGAACGCGATCTGCCGGACGACTATGCGGTGTATCTCGCGAACGAGTGGGGCGACTTCCTCGTGCATCCCGATCCGTCGCAGACGTTCGGCTTCGATCGCGGGCGGCGAGTGCTGATGCAGGATCGCTTTGCCGTCACGCGCGCGGTGTTCGACAGCACGCGCACCAGCGTGACGCTCAATGGCCTCGCGGAGCCCGACGCAGCGCCGGGACAGATGTTCGCGTTCGCGCGCACGCCGTTCGGGCACGACGAGGGCAACCGCTTCGTCGTGCTCGGGATGGCGCGCTCGCTGGCGGATGTGCTGGCACCGGCCGGCATGCTCGGCGAACGGATCGTCCGGATGGTGCTCGTATCGAGCCTGATGGCGGTGATTCTCGCGATTCTGTTCGCGCGTGCGATGACGCGGCCGCTGCAGACGCTCGCGCGCGCCGCGACGCACGTGTTCGACGATCCGGTCGCCGAGCAGCTGCCGGTCGGGCGCGCCGACGAGATCGGCGTCCTCGCGCGCTGTTTCGACAGCATGCGCGTCGAGATCCGCACGCAGGTCGCGATGCTGCGTGCGAAGCAGCTGGAGCTCACGCACCTCGCCGGTCACGATGCGCTGACCGCGCTGCCGAATCGCCTGCTGTTCATGGAACATCTCGATGCCGCGATCCGGCGCGCGGCCGCGATGCACGAAGGGCTGGCCGTGATGTTCGTCGATCTCGACCGCTTCAAGCAGATCAACGACCAGCACGGGCACTCGGCCGGCGACCGCACGCTCGTGGCGGTCGCCAAGCGGCTGAGCCTCGCGCTGCGCAGCGGCGACATGGTCGCGCGACTCGGCGGCGACGAATTCATCGTGCTGATTACGGATGTGCGTTCACCCGCGGAGATCAGTGACGTCGCGTCGCGCATCCAGCTCGTGATGGCCGAGGAACTGGAGTTCGGCGACCGGCGCGTGGCCGTCGGCGCGAGCATCGGCGTCAGCGAGTTTCCAGCCGACGGCGCGTCGGCCGAGGAGTTGCTCGTCAAGGCCGACGCGGCGATGTATGCGGCGAAGGCGTCCGCGCAGTGTGCGTACGTGCGCTATCAGGAACTGGTCGGCAGCGCGAGCGGCACGGCCAGCGGAACGGACGAAGCGGCCAGCCGTGTCGCGTCGGGCGGCAGCCGGTGACGGCCGGCCGCTGATCCGCGCGGCGCAAACGCTACGAGCCCGTCGCGGGACGGGCTCGTGGCCGGTGCGGACTGCGCGCGAAGGCGCGCAGCGGCAGGCTTAGTGGCCGAAGTAGACCGAGTCGCGCGGGTTGTGCACCTTGGCGGCCGGTGCGCCACCCTGGACGGTCGCGGCCGGTTGCGCACCGTAGCCGCTGTTGTCGGCGGCGTGCACGCGGGCTTGCGCGGCCTGAATGTCGGCCGGGTAGTGCGGGCTCGACTGGCTCGGCTTGTAGCCGGCGCTTTCGAGCTGGACCAGCTCGCTGCGCACCTGGGCGCGGGTCACGGTGCTTTGGGCGAATGCGCCGAACGAGGCGGACAGGGCGACAGCGGCAACGACTGCGGAAACGAGCGATTTCATGATGACCTCCGATGTTTATTGGCTTTCCGCGTTCGACACCATGTCGTAAGCGGTTGATTACATCGTAGGCGTCGGTCGACCTAGGGTAAACGTGAGTTTTGGTGAAAGATCTTTTCAGCCGGGATAATAATTGCGGGATAAATGCCTTCTGTCCCTATTCGGTCTTGCCGGATTTGCAAGGGAGACGGGGCAAAGGCGTGCGACGGAGAGGGGCGTGCACGGAAGCGCGCTCGGCGGAGAAGGCGCGGGCGGAGGGGGAGGACGGGCTGCGATGCTGCCGGATCAGACGTCGTCGTCGATTTCCTTGCGCTCCCGGCGTTCCTCGTTGCCGCGGCGCGCGCGCAGGCGCTGGCGCGACAGCACGGCGATCACCTGCTGGGTCGGCGCGCCGGACGGCAGTTCGTTGCGGATGCGATCGGGCACCATCGGCAGGCCCGCGCGCTGCCGGCGCAGCGCCTTGGCGATTGCCCGGCGGCATTCGTCACCGTGGCAATCCCATTCATCGCGGATTCTCTGGCAATAACGGCATTGTTCCATCGAGACAGTCTAACGCGTCTTCGGGAACGGGGCTGGACGCCGGCCCCGACGTGTCATGCGCCGGGTGCGGCACCGGCGAGCACTTGCGCATGAGACTGGAAGCGGCGGTGTCCTTCCGGCGGCACGAGCGTGCGCCGGCGCGCTACATGCTGGTGTCGCGCAATCCCGACGATCCGCGTACTGCGATTCTTTCGGACTGGCTCAACACCGAGTGCGCGCGCTTCGAGGCGGCTCGATCACACGTGCTTTCGAACGGAAGCCGCCACGGGTAGCTGAATCGGAGTGCGAAATACTTGGGCGATGAACACCGCCGCAAACTACAGTTTCCCGTCCATTTCCATACGGATTGCTTGCGCGCGGACGGCGCTGGCGAGCGTTACTTGAGTTGCCAGATGCCCCAGATGGCGATCAACAGGCCGAGGCCGAATCCGCAGCCGAGCAATACGTAGGTTTCCATGTCATGCCTCTGAAAGCGTGGCAGCGCCGATGTGGGCATCGGCGTGCAAGCAGCAAAGTCGGTGACGTATCGTCCGCCTCGTCGGGCGGGGCGGTACGCCGTGTCCGCGAATACTACGCCTGGCAGCTTTCAGAACGCATGCGCGATCGACGGCGGTGCGCCGCCTGCTAGTGCTTGCCCGCGTGCGCGTTGTCCATCTGGGTGACGTGCGATCCACCGTGCCGGAACACACCCGATTTCCAGATCATCTGCGACGCCGCGACGAGCACGAACAGCAGCACGACCCTCCTGAAGATGCGGGGCGACATCTTGTCCCGCAGCGGGCGAACGAGCCACATGCCGGCAATGGCCGGCAGGCTGGCCGCCGCCGAGATCGCGAGGTCGGCGCCGCTCGCGTGCGCGGCGCCGCTGAACGTCGTGATCAGCGTGACGATCGATACCACGAGGATGATCGCGATCTGCTTCGTGAACACGCGCCCGGTCGCACCGGACGAAATCAGGTAGGTGGCGAGCAGCGGGCCGGGAACCGACGCGATGCTCTCCATCAGCGCCGCACCGAAGCCGAGTACGAAACCGACGGGCTTCCGCCACGCGTCCGGCAGGTTGAGTTTCGGCGCGGCGAGCATCAGCGCCGCGGCCACGATCAGCAGCGCGCCGGACGCTGCCTGCGCATGACCCGGATTGAGCGACAGCAGGATCGCGACACCGACGATATTGCCGAGCACGGTGCCCGCGATCGGCGCGGCGATCTTGCGTGCCGTCGCCAGCACCTGGCCGCCTTCGAGCGCCTGCGGAATGTTGCCGAGGATGATCGGCATCGACAGCAGCAGCACCGCATGCCGGATCGGCAGGAACTGGCTGAGTATCGGCATCGCGATCAGCGGCACGCCGATGCCCGTGATCCCCTTGGCCATGCCGCCCAGAAATAGCGCGACGGCGATGCCGGCCAGATCGAACGCGCCGAGCCTCTGCAGGCCGGAGACCAGCACACCGTCAGTCAGATTGAAATGCATCATGGCATGGCATGTCGCGGCATATCCGGCAGCGAGCGCTGTCGACGAGCCCGTTGCGGCGGCGTGCGTGTGGCACGCATGTTTTCTGGATCGGCTTGAACCGGACGTCGATCGCCTGGTGCCGCGCCGTTGTGCGGCCGGGGCCGCAGGCAATCGGCACGCGGTTCGAGGATGCATCTTACCCGAGCGTCGCGGCAGACATTCGGCGCTGGCCGCGGTGTGCCACCGGTATCGTCGGCGTGAGCGTTTCCACGGTTCAATATAATTCATGCGAGTTTGTCGCATCATGCGCGATCTACATACCCTGGAACAAGGAGACCCGATGACGCTTGCCCAGTTGCAGGCCCTGGCGGCCGTGGTCGAACTCGGCTCGCTCACGGCCGCGGCCGAACGGCTCAGCCGCAGTCAATCCGCGATCAGTCATGCACTGACCGAGCTGGAAGACATCACGGCGGTCAAGCTGCTGTGGCGCGACCGGCAGCCGGTCGTCCTGACGGCGGCGGGTGAACGCCTGTGGCCGTACGTCCAGAACGTGGTGCGCGAAGCGCAGTTGCTGCGCCAGCAGTTCAGCCTGTCGCGCGGCAAGCTCGAAGGGAAGCTGGTGGTCGCGTCGCTGCCGAGCGTGTCGCTGGCGTTCGTCGTGCCCGCGCTCGAGGCGTTGAAGGAGATGCACGAGGGCGTGTCGGCGGTGCTGCTCGAAGGCACGGACAGCGAGGTCGAAGGGTGGATCGACGACGGTACGGCCGACGTCGGCGTGGTGGCCGGCACGAAGACGTTCGCGCACAATCTGCCGCTGCTCGACGAGGATTTTGTCGCAGTGGCGGCGGATGGCATGTTCGCCGGCCGCAAGCGCGTGTCGGCGAAGCAGTTGTCCGCGGCGCCGTTCATTTTCTCGAAGGCAGGATGCGGCCCGGTGATCGCGGATTACTTCGCGCGCAGCGGCACGCCGCTGCGCGCCGCATTCAACGTGGTGGAGATGCGCACCATCCTGTCGATGGCGGAGGCCGGCATGGGCGTGTCGATCGTTCCACGCATCACGCTCACGTACACGCCGTTCGGCGGCCGCGTGCTGGAGCTGTCGCCGCGGCTGCATCGATCCGTGCGGCTGTCGTGGAGCGCGGCCGGCAATGCGATCACCGACGCGTTCGTGCGGCTCGTCGACGCGCAACGCGCGAAGGCGGCGAAGGCGATTCACACGCGCGCGAGAAAGGGCCGGTAACGAACGGCCGGTGCGATGAACAGCGCTCATGGGCAGCTTGCAGTTTATTCATGTCGATATCAGTCGAGATGCAATACATTGTTCGAACTCGCCCCTGACCGTTCCGCCCCGAAGGAGATTGCCGTGCCGGCCTTGGCCACCTTGCTTGCTTTCGGACTCGTGTCGCTCGGCATGGTGCTGACGCCCGGGCCGAACATGATCTACCTGGTTTCGCGCTCGATCTGCCAGGGCCGCCGTGCCGGGCTGGTGTCGCTCGGCGGCGTCGCGCTGGGGTTCGTGTTCTACATGGTGTGCGCGGCGCTGGGCATCACCGCGCTGGTGATGGCCGTGCCGTTTGCGTACGACGCGTTGCGCTTTGCCGGCGCGCTTTATCTCGCGTACCTGGCGTGGCAGGCACTGAAGCCGGGCGGCCGCTCGGCGTTCCAGGTCAGGCAGTTACCGCACGACAGTCGCGCCAGGCTCTTCACGATGGGCTTCGTCACGAACCTCGCGAATCCGAAGATTGCGGTGATGTATCTGTCGCTGCTGCCGCAGTTCATTTCGCCGGGGCATGGCAGCGTGCTTGCGCAATCGCTGGCGCTCGGCTGCGTGCAGATTGCGGTGAGCGTCAGCGTGAATGCGCTGATTGCCTGCATGGCCGGCGCCATCGCAGGCTTCCTGGCGGGGCGGCCGGTCTGGGCGTCGGTCCAGCGCTGGTTGATGGGCTCGGTGCTGGCCGGGCTCGCCGTGCGTATCGCACTGGAGTCGCGCAGCTAGCGCGAGTAGCCGACGTCGCGCAGCTAGCGCGAGTAGCCGACGGTTTGCGAGACCGACGGGGGCTTTCGGGCTGCATCGCAACGAAAGCACCCGGCATCGTCAGCCCTGGCAACTGCCCGATGCTTCTTTGCCGACCCGAGCGGGCGCGGCTTTTACGCTGCGCTGGCCGCGCGTCGCGAGCCAGCACAGGATCGACCCGCCGCAAACCATCGATGCGCCTTGCCAGAACTCGATCGACAGCGGCGTATGCAGCAGCGTCGCGGCGAGCAGGGCGGCGAGCACCGGCGTGACGTACGACGCGCCGACGATGACCGTCACGTTGCCGTGCATGATGCCGGTGTTCCAGGCCGCATAGCCGAACCCCAGCGCCGATGCCGCCAGCACGATGTAAATGACCGCATGCAGGCTGAACGTCATGCCGCCGCCGCCTTCGATCGCGAACTTGATCCAGAGTGCCAGCGCAACCAGCATGAAGAACGGCGTGACGCCGTTCTTGCCGTCGGCGATGCGCGCCGTCACCGTGCAATAGCCGGCCCAGATCAGTGCGCCGAAGAACGCGAGGCCGTAGCTCAGCGGATTGTCCGCAACGTTGTGCAGCATGCCGGCCGGGTCGAGACCCTGGTCGCCGCCGAGGACGCGGCAGATCCCGAGCATCGACAGCAGGACGCCGGGCACGACGAGCAGGTTGACGCGCTGCTTGTTGAATACGATCGCCGCGACCAGCGTGAAGCTCGGCCACAGATAGTTGACCATCGCCACTTCGATCGCCTGCTGGCCGTTGCTTGCATAGCCGATCGACAGCGACAGGCACAGCTCGTACGCGGCGAACAGGAGGCCACCCCAGATCAGATAGTTTTTCGGAAACCGGCTCAGATCGGGGAAGCCGATCGTAAACAGCAGAAGCACGGATGCCACCGTATAGATCATCGCGGCGCCGCCGGTTGCGCCGAGGCTTTCGCTGACTCCGCGCACGAGGGCGACCACGGAGGCCCACAACAACACCGCGCCGAGCCCGGCGAGCGTTGCCTTATTCTTGCGCTTCATGCTTCCTGCCTGTTTCAACATGCAAATTCGATTTCGGATGATTCGGTTCCGCCTGCATGAGCCGCGCGCGCGATCGGCACGCGATACGGCCATTGCAGACGGAAACGCGTAGTTTAGCGGGGCGAGGGTGGTCGAGCAGCGGAGTTGGCGGCGATCAGCCCGGCGCTTGCGGCCGATCAAGGCGAGCGGGTGTCACGCGGCAGCCGGTCATGCATCGTCGATGCGCCATGCCGCGCCGATTGCCGACAACGCGCGGCCGATCGAGTCGAGCATCGCGTGCCGTGTCGGCCCGAGCGTCGTGACAACGAAGAAACCGTCTTCGTCGGTCGACAGGTTGACCCGCGGCCAGCCGCCGGCGTTGCCACGGACTTCAATCTGTCGTCGGTCGGGATCGATGTCGATGTCGTCACGCGCTTGCCGTAACGCATTCGCGATGGCAGCGAATGCGTCGGCCGACGCAATTGTGTGGATGCGGTATTCGAAACTCATCTTCATGGGCCGGAGTGCGAGGCGCGCAGTCTAACGCGTGTCATGGTGCAACGCCTCGCAACGGGCGCCTGCCCGATCACCGTTCGTTCCGCTTCTTGCTCAGCTCGATCGTCTCGAACAGTTCGTAGTCGGCGGTCGGGTGCTGGTCGGCGCCCGGCGCGTGGTAGTAGCGCATCGTGATCGTCGTGTGCCCGCCCGGCTTGCCCGGGTCGTGGTCGAACACCGCGATCCCGTAGCCGGTGCCCGTATCGCGGCGCGCGGACCAGATCGCATCCTCGAGCGCATCGGCCGGCTGGCGCACGAACGTATTCGGCGCCGTGCCCGGCACCGGCCGGTTCGGCTTCGTGAACACCTTCGCCCGCGCAAAGCCGGTCGCCGGGTTCTCGCCGTACACGTCGAGCGGCGCGCTGGTGCCGCCGCCGCCGAGGATCAGGTGGATCGTGCCGTGGCTCGTGTCGAACGTCGTGCGGTCCGGGTCGTTCGAGGCGACCGGACGCGGCTGCAGCGTCTCGACGACTTCGCCGGTCGTCGCATCGACCCCCGCGCGGTGATTGCAGCCGCGCACCGGGTAGCTGCGCTCGTAGTCGTGATCGTGGCCGCACAGCACGAGGTCGACGCCGTAACGGTCGAACAGCGGCAGCCATGCTTCGCGAATGCCCTTGTCGGAACCGTTGCCCGTCTTCGACGAACTGAGCGCGTCCTGGTGCATCTGCACGACGATCCAGTCGATGTCGTCGTCATGCGCGGCATGACGCAGCGTGTGTTCGAGCCAGCGCGTCTGCTCGCCGTTGCTGTAGCCGCGCACGTAGAACGACGTGCCGGGCTCGATCGGCGGGTGGCCCGTGCTCGCGGCCGGCACGAGCGGCGCGGGGCCGCCGACGAACGCGGCGGCGTCCTGGTACACGACATCGTCCGCGTCGAGCGAGACGAACAGCACCGAGCTCACGCGGAAGCTGTACCAGCGGCCCGGGAAGCGCGTGCCGTTCTCCGGCAGCGTGTAGCGCGCGAGATACGAGTCGAGCCCCTGCGGGCCGTTGTTGAACTCGATCTCGTGATTGCCGGGGCACGGCATCCACGGACGATTGGCGGCCGACGTCTGGTTGTTGTTGCCGAAATCGCGCCACACCTCGGGCTGGTGCGCGGGGTTCAGGTTCGCGTAGCAGAGGTCGCCGTTCAGCAGGTGGAACAGCGGCTGGAACTGCTCGACGGCCTGCACCGCGAAGCGGCTCTGCGGCGACGACAGCACCCACGCGCCGTTCGGCGTCGCGAGATCGCCGTAGCTCGTGAAGCGGAACGGCGCGCGGCCGCGCGGCGCGGTCGAGAAATTCGCGGAGAACGGCTGCGCGGCGTTGCTGTCGTTGTCGGCCGTGATCTCGTAGCGGTAGCGCGTATTCGGCTTCAGCCCGTGCACGCGCGCGTGGTACGCGAACACGGTCTCGCCGTTCAGGCCGTCGGTATACAGGCGCTGGACGCCGTGCACGATGTGCGCCGGCTCGCCGTCGGCGACGATGCGCACGCGCGGATTGACGGCCGGCGCGAGCGATGCCCATGAGATCACGACTTCCGACGCCGGGTCGTTGCCCCACGTCAGGTGGACCTGTTCGGGCGTGCCGTCCGGGTTCGACGCAGCGGCCCGGGCTGCCGCGAGGCCGCCGGCGGCGGTGGCGAGGCCGGATACGCCGGCGAGTTTCAGGAAGCCGCGACGCGAGACGGACGCGGCCGGCTCGTTCGGCTGGATCGGGGAGTTGTCCTGGTTCGACATGGTCGGTGTTTTCGTGGGTGGAGACGCGAGATGCGGAACCGCCCGGCCGTGCGCGTGCGCGGCCGGGGCGTGGGCCGGAAACGAGCGGGATCCCGGTGGCAAGCATTGTCGGCGGGCAGTTTTGCCGGGTTGTGACAGCCCGGCAACCGCGCACGAGCGAGAGCCCATGCACGGGCTTGCGCATCGCGGTATCCGGACTGCGCCGATACGTGTCCGGTTCGGCTGAAATTTATTTGCCGGCACCGCGACGGATTCCGTTCGCCCGCACCGTTTAACGCATGAACGGCCGCTTCCGGTCGATACCCGCTACTTCGGAGTCTTTCATGAAGCTTTCCATCCCATTGCGGTTTGCCACCGCATGCGTGGCCGCGCTGGCTGCGTCGGCCGCGTTCGCGCAGGCCGTCATCGTCGCGCCTTACGCGCCGCCGCCGCCTCGCGTCGAAGTGATGCCGGCGCCGCGCGCGGGCTACGTGTGGGACCAGGGCCACTGGCACTGGCGGCAGGGCCGTTACGTGTGGATTCCGGGCCACTGGCAAGTGGTTCGCGTCGGTTATCACTGGGTGCCGGGCCACTGGGCTGCGCGCGGCCCGGCGTGGCGCTGGGTTCCCGGCCACTGGGCCTGATGCGCATGCCGCCGCACGGCACGCGGTGCCGGCGCGGCGGCGCCTTCCCGCAACGTCATGAGTCGCAGCCATGCCTTTTCGAACCGTGGTGATACTGGCGGCCGCCGCCATCGTGCTGGCCGGCTGTGTCGTGGTGCCGGCGCGCCCGGCCTATTACCGGCCCGCGCCGGTCGTCGTATATTGAGCGCGCCGGCCGCCGCTCACGCGAACGCGATCGGGCGGCCGGCACCCGATCGACACGATCGCCATGCGGCCTGAAACGGATGCCGATGAAACGGACCTTGCCGATGCCGTGCGCGATGCGTGCGGCGATCCCGAACCGCCGGTGTGGCGGGGCCGGGTAATGGCGCGGCGCATGCAAGGAGAGCACGACGATGAGCTTCAGTCGGCCGGCGGGCGCATCAACGATCGCGCGAATGCACAGACGCGCGATGCGCTGGAGCGCCCCGCGTTGAGCGACGGCGATCCGGACGCGGCACTGGTGGCACGGGTCGGCGCACGCGACGCGTCGGCCGTGCGCGTGCTCGTCGCGCGCAAGCTGCCGCGGCTGCTCGCACTCGCGACACGCATGCTCGGCGACCGCACGGAAGCCGAGGACGTCGCACAGGAGACGTTCTTGCGGATCTGGAAACAGGCGCCGGGCTGGCGCGAAGGCGAGGCACGGTTCGACACGTGGCTGCATCGCGTCGTGCTGAACCTGTGCTACGACCGCTTGCGCGGCCGCCGCGAGGAACCGGTCGACGTGTTGCCCGACGTGCCCGATCCGCAACCGGAGCCGGCCACCCGTGCGGAGACCCGTTCGCGCGACGCGCGCGTGCGGCAGGCCGCGGCCGCGCTGTACTACGCGAGCGCGGCCGTGCTGATGGCGTGCGAAGGCGCACGGCTCGCGCCGGATTTCCGCCGCCTTGCGCTCGCGCACCTGGTCGTGCGCCACAGGCTGCTGCCGGTCGATCCGCTCGCGCCGGCCTCGCGCGACGACGAATCGGCCGCATACGGCGCGCTGCTGCGCGGCACGCCGATCGCACTCGATACCGCGCTCGACCTGCTGCCGGAGGTCGACCGATGAGCACGACGCGTGGCGCACTGGACGGCCTGAAGGTCGTCGACCTGAGCCGCGTGCTCGGCGGCCCGTACTGCACGCAGGCGCTCGCCGACCACGGCGCGACGGTGGTCAAGATCGAGCCGCCGGACGGCGACGAGACGCGCGGCTGGGGGCCGCCGTTCCTCGGTGATACCGCGTGGTACTTCATGGGCGTGAACCGCAACAAGGAAGGGCTCGCGCTCGACCTGTCGTGCGACGAGGGGCGCGCGATCCTGTGGCGCCTGTTCGAAGAGGCCGACGTGCTCGTCGAGAACTTCAAGCCCGGCACGCTCGCGCGCTGGGGGATGGACTACGCGCGCGACTTGCAGCCGCGGTTCCCGCGCTTGATCCACTGCGCGGTGACGGGTTTCGGTGAAGGCGGCCCGCTCGGCGGGCTGCCCGGCTACGACGCGGTGATCCAGGCGATGGCGGGGCTGATGAGCGTGAACGGCGAGCGCGACGGCGACGCGACGCGCATCGGCCTGCCGATCGTCGACATGGTCACCGGGCTCAACGCGCTCGCCGGCATCCTGCTGGCGCTCGCGGAGCGCGAGAAGAGCGGGCGCGGGCAGTCGATCGACATCGCGTTGTACGACTGCGGCGTGTCGCTGCTGCATCCACACCTGCCGAACTTCTTCGGTTCCGGGCGCGTGCCGGAGCGCAGCGGCAACGCGCATCCGAACATCGCGCCGTACGACAGCTACCGCACGGCGAGCGTGCCGATCTTCCTCGCCGTCGGCAACGACCGGCAGTTCGCGCGGCTCGTCGCGCATCTCGGCGTGCCGGCGCTCGCAAGCGATCCGCGCTTCGTCGACAACCGCAGCCGCTGCGCGCACCGGCCCGAGCTGAAGGCCGAACTGGAAGCACGGCTCGCCGCGCACGCCTGCGAGCCGCTCGCGCGCGACCTGATGGCAGCCGGCGTGCCGTGCGGGCCGGTGCGAACGGTGGCCGACGTCGCGCGCGATCCGCATGCGCTGCACCGGAACCTGTTCGTCGAGATCGCCGCGTATCGCGGCACGGCCTCGCCAGTGAAGCTGTCGCGCACGCCGGCCGCCTATCGTTCGCCGCCGCCCGCGCTGGGCGGCGACACGCGCGCGGTACTCGATCGCCTCGGCGTCGATCCCGCGCTCCAGCAGCAACTGCTCGATGCCGGCGTGCTGAAGATCGCCTCCGACCAGACGTGACCGACCGGCACGCGCGCCGGTGAGCAAGGCCGGCCGACGAAACGGAACGTCAGGCAGCGCAACGTCAAGCAATACCGCCAGCCGGCGGCGCAAGGCCGGCCATCCGGCAAGGCGCGCGCCAGTCGCGCCGCCGATCACAAACATGGAGACATCGATGAGCCGTCCGCAATCCCCGACCACCTCGCAGCCGCCGCGGCCAGGCCGCGCCGCCCTCGCGGCGTTCGTCGGCACCACGATCGAGTGGTACGACTTCTACATCTACGGCACGGCCGCGGCGCTCGTGTTCGGCAAGGTGTTCTTTTCGAGCACGATGGATCCCGGCGTTGCGACGCTGCTGGCGTTCGTCACGTTCTGGGCCGGCTTCGCCGCGCGGCCGCTCGGCGGCATCGTGTTCGGGCATCTCGGCGACCGTGTCGGCCGCAAGACCGCGCTCGTGATCACGCTGGTGATGATGGGCCTGGCCACGACCGGCATCGGCCTGTTGCCCGGCTATGCGCAGATCGGCGTATGGGCGCCGGCCGGCCTCGTCGTGCTGCGCGTGCTGCAGGGCATCGCGGTCGGCGGCGAGTGGGGCGGCGCGGTGCTCATCGCGAGCGAGAACGCGCCGAAGCATCGCAGCATCCTGTATGCGGCGTTCGCACAGCAGGGCTCGCCGACCGGCAACCTGCTGGCCACGGCCGCGTTCTTCGCGCTGAGCGCGCTGCCGACCCCGTCGTTCCTGATGTGGGGCTGGCGCATTCCGTTCCTGCTGTCGGCCGTGCTCGTGATCATCGGCATGGTGATCCGGCTGAAGCTCGAGGAGTCGGCCGACATGCAGCGCGTGCTCGCGCGCAAGCGCACCGTGAAGCTGCCGCTGCGCGACGTCGTGCGCGATCACTGGGTCGTCGTGCTGCTTGCGGCCGGCACGCTGCCGGTGATCAACGTCACGTACTTCCGCAGCACGTTCGCGCTGTCGTGGGCGACGAAGGAACTCGGCTACGCGCAAGGCACGTTCCTCGGCATCCTGTCGATCTCGCTCGTCGTGCAGTTCCTGATGCAGCCGGTCGGCGCGTGGTTCGTGTCGAAGGTCGACATGCGCCGTGCGATGTGCTGGATCCTGATTCCGGAAATCGTGCTGATGCCCGTGATGTTCCATGCACTCGCGACACGCTCGTACTGGGTAGCCGTCGCGGGCATGTGCATCTCGACGATTCCGTCGGCGATGTTCTATGGCGCGGTCGGCGGTGTGCTCGCGCGCGTGTTCCCGGCGAACATCCGCTACACGGGCCTGTCGCTCGCGTATCAACTGAGCGCGCTCGTCGTCGGCGGCGGCACGCCCGTGCTCGCGCAGGCGATCCTCAATGCGACCGGCAGCATCGTCGGCGTCGCGGTCGCATCGGGGCTTTACGCGTTCGTGTCGCTCGTCTGCATGCTGGCGCTGCTGAATCGCACCGGCTATCGCGCGGACGAACTGTCGACGGCCGAACGCAGCGACGCGGCCGAATGGGGCACCGAAGGCGGCGGCGCGGAACCCGCGGCCGACGGGAACGCGCAGCCGGGCGAGGGCGGCGCGCTGAAGCCGGCCGGCTGAGCCGAGCGGAATGCCGCCGCGCGCGAGGCCGGAGCACACCGAACGCGCGTCCCCAAAAGAAAACGGCACCGTGCGCAACACGGTGCCGTCTTTCCCGGAGCGTGCGGCCGGCCGGCTGCCGGCCGCACGCATCGCGTCCTCAGCCTTCCGTCGGCGGCACGTAGCCGGACGCCTGGTCCGCACCGTCGCCGAAGAAGTACTTCTCGGTCTGCTTCATCAGGTACTGGCGCGCGCGCGGGTCGGCCATGTTCAGGCGGTTCTCGTTGATCAGCATCGTCTGCTGCTTGAGCCAGTTTTGCCACGCTTCCTTCGAGACGCTCTCGTAAATGCGCTTGCCGAGTTCGCCCGGCAGCGGCGGGAAATCGAGGCCTTCGGCTTCCTTGCCGAGCTTCGCGCATTGGATCATTCGAGCCATCGTGTACTTCTCCTGTAATCGGTCTGGGGGGAGGGCAGTCGTGCCTGCGCTCAGAGCTGCTTCATCAGCACGAGCGACTTGCGCTGCCAGTTATAGAGTTTGCGGCGGTCTTCCGGCAGGTCGTCGACGCTGACCTTGACGAAGCCGCGCTTGAGGAACCAGTGCTCGGTGCGCGTCGTGAGCACGAAGATATGCGTGAGGCCGCGCGCGCGGGCGCGCTGCTCGATGCGCTTGAGCAGGCGTTCGCCGTCGCCCGAGCCCTGCGCTTCCGGCGCGACCGTCAGGCACGCCATCTCGCCGATCTTCTCCTGCTGGTACGGATACAGCGCCGCGCAGCCGAACAGCACGCCATCGTGCTCGATCACCGAGAAGTGGTCGATGTCGCGCTCGATCTGGTGGCGGCCGCGCCGCACCAGCGTGCCGTCCGACTCGAGCGGCTCGATCAGCGACAGGATGCCGCCGACGTCGTCCGGCGTCGCTTCGCGCAGGCTTTCGAGGTTCTCGTACGAGATCATCGTGCCGACGCCGTCGTGCAGGAACAGTTCGAGCAGCATGCTGCCGTCGAGCGACTGCGGGATCAGGTGGGCCCGGGTCACGCCGCCGCGGCACGCGCGGATCGAGTGCTTCAGGAAGAACGCGTCGTCGCCCTGGACGTTGCCGGAATCGAGCAGCTCGGCGGCCGCGTCGAGCGACATTTCGCGGACCAGCCCGCCTTCGTCGTCGACGATGCCGGGCGCTTCGGTCAGGAAGATGATCTTGTCGGCGCGCAGCGCGATCGCGGCGGCCGATGCGACATCTTCCATCGACAGGTTGAACGCTTCGCCGGTCGGCGAGAAGCCGAGCGGCGACAGCAGCACGAGCTTGCGGCTCGCGAGCGAATGACGGATCGATTCGGCGTCGATCTTGCGCACGATGCCCGTATGCGCGAAATCGACCCCGTCGAGAATCCCCACCGGCCGCGCGGTCACGAAGTTGCCCGACACGACGCTGATGTGCGCGTGCGCCATCGGCGAGTTCGGCAGACCCTGGCTGATCGCGGCCTCGATGTCGAGACGCACTTCACCGGCCGCTTCCTTCGCGGATTCGAGCGCGCGCGCGTCGGTGATGCGCAGGCCGTGCGAAAACTCGGATTCGACTCCGTGAAGGCTCAGTTGCTCCTCGACCTGCGGTCGCGAACCGTGCACCAGCACGATCTGGATGCCCATCGCCTGCAGCAGCGCGATGTCGGACACGAGCGCGTTCAGGAGCCCCTGCTGCACCACCTCGCCGCCGAACCCCACGACGAACGTGCTGTTGCGGAACTTGTGGATATAGGGCGCGACGGAGCGCATCCAGTCGACGAACTGCGCGTGGCTGGCGGCCGATTCATCGGCAGCCGGCGGCGTCGTGGAGCCGGACTGGGCGGGAGGGAGGTCGGTTTGGGAATTCATGGGCGGGATTATAATGCGCCCCCATGTCGAATGTACCTAAAAGTCCCGCGCCGACGCGGGCCAAAGCGCCGTCGGCCCGGCACCCGGATGGTGCGGCCGATGCACGCCAGCAGCAGGGCCAGCCGCCGCGCCGGCCGCAGGAACAGCAGGCGGGCAAACCTGTACACGCACCGCGCGGGCCGCGCGGCGACGAACCGCGCGGCGAGGCGCGCCAGCCGGCCGCGAAGGACGCGTCCCCGGCAACGGGCGAGCGAGCGCCGCGCCGCGAGCGTCCGCCGCGCGCCGTCGTCGCGCCGAACCCGGTCCCCCCGATCACGTACCCCGAAAGCCTGCCCGTGTCGGGCAAGCGCGACGAAATCGCGCGCGCGATCGCCGGTCATCAGGTTGTCATCGTCTGCGGCGAAACCGGCTCGGGCAAGACCACGCAGCTGCCGAAGATCTGTCTCGATCTCGGCCGCGGCCTCGGCGCCGGCGGCACGGGCCTGATCGGCCATACGCAGCCGCGCCGCCTCGCCGCGTCGTCGACCGGCCGCCGGATCGCCGAGGAACTCGGCACGCCGTTCGGCGAAGTGGTCGGCTACAAGGTGCGCTTTACCGACAATCTCGCGCCGGGCGCGTCCGTGAAGCTGATGACGGACGGGATCCTGCTCGCCGAGACGCAGACCGACCCGTTGCTGAAGGCGTACGACACGCTGATCATCGACGAGGCGCACGAGCGCAGCCTGAACATCGACTTCCTGCTCGGCTACCTGAAGGAAATCCTGCCGAGGCGGCCGGACCTGAAGCTGATCGTCACGTCCGCGACGATCGACGCCGATCGCTTCGCGCGCCACTTCGGCACCGACGAGCGCCCGGCGCCCGTGATCGAGGTGAGCGGGCGGCTGTATCCGGTCGAGATGCGCTACCGGCCCGTGGCCGAGGATCGCCCGGCCGTGAAGCACGCCGAAGGCACGGCCGGCCGCGATCGCGTGAAGACCGCGCGCGAAGCCGAGCGCGACCTGATGGACGCGATCGTCGACGCGGTCGACGAGCTGTGCCGCGAAGGCCCCGGCGACGTGCTGGTGTTCCTGCCCGGCGAGCGCGAGATCCGTGAAGCGGCCGAGGCGCTGCGCAAGCACCACCCGCCGCATACCGAGATCCTGCCGCTGTTCGCGCGGCTCTCGGCGGCCGACCAGGACAAGGTGTTCAAGGCGTCGAACGCGCGCCGGATCGTGCTCGCGACCAACGTGGCCGAAACCTCGCTGACGGTGCCGGGCATCCGCTACGTCGTCGACACCGGGCTCGCGCGCGTGAAGCGCTATTCGTACCGGAACAAGGTCGAGCAACTGCAGGTCGAGTCGATCTCGCAGGCGGCCGCGAACCAGCGCGCGGGCCGCTGCGGCCGCGTGGCCGACGGCGTCTGCATCCGCTTGTACGAGGAAAGCGACTACCAGGCGCGTGCACGCTTCACCGATCCGGAAATCCTGCGCTCGTCGCTCGCGTCGGTGA
Organism: Burkholderia sp. Ac-20344; assembly: GCF_017104975.1. Lineage (NCBI taxonomy): Bacteria > Pseudomonadati > Pseudomonadota > Betaproteobacteria > Burkholderiales > Burkholderiaceae > Burkholderia > Burkholderia sp. Ac-20344. The sequence goes on along the minus strand of NZ_JAAGPP010000022.1, from coordinate 28,777 downwards.
TCCTGCGGATGAAGTCGCTGCACCTGACGGCGATCGAATCGTTCCCGTTCCTCGAGCCGCCACCGGGCCGCGCGATCGCGGACGGCTACCAGCTGCTCAACGAACTCGGCGCGGTCGACGACGACAACGCGCTGACGCCGCTCGGCCGCGAACTCGCGCGGCTGCCGCTCGACCCGCGCGTCGGCCGGATGATTCTCGCCGCGCGCGACCAGCAGTCGCTGCGCGAGGTGCTGATCATCGCGAGCGCGCTGTCCGTGCAGGATCCGCGCGACCGCCCGATCGAAGCGCAGGAGCAGGCCGACCAGGCGCACCGCCGGTTCGCCGACGAGCGTTCCGAATTCCTGCAGTGGCTGAAGATCTGGGCGTGGTTCGAAGAGGCCGTCGCGCACAAGAAGTCGAACCGCCAGCTCGTCGACGCGTGCCGGCAGAACTTCCTGTCGCACCTGCGGCTGCGCGAGTGGCGCGACGTCCATTCGCAGCTGCTGACCGTCGTACGCGAGCACGGCTGGCGGCTGAACGAAGTCGAGGCGACCTACGAACAGGTCCATCTGGCCCTGTTGACGGGCCTGCTCGGCAACCTCGGCCTGAAGGCCGACGACGATCCGCACTATCTCGGCGCACGCGGGATCAAGTTCTATCTGTGGCCGGGCTCCGTGCTCGCGAAGAAGGCCGGCCGCTGGGTGATGGCGGCCGAGCTCGTCGAGACGAGCCGGCTGTACGCGCGCTGCCTCGCGAAGATCGAGCCCGAATGGGTCGAGAAGATCGGCGCGCACCTGCTGAAGAAGTCGCTGTCGGAGCCGCACTGGGAAAAGCGCCCGGCGCAGGTCAGCGCGTACGAGCGTGCGACGCTGTACGGGCTGCCGATCTACCACCGCCGGCGCGTCGCGTTCGGCAGGCAGGATCCGGCGCGTGCACGCGAGCTGTTCATCCGCGGCGCGCTGGTCGACGGCGAGTTCGACACGAAGCTCGCGTTCTTCGCGCACAACCGCAAGCTGCTCGCCGACATCGAGCAGCTCGAACACAAGTCGCGCCGCCAGGACGTGCTGGTCGACGACGAGCTGATCTACGCGTTCTACGACCAGGCGATTCCGGAAGGGATTCACACGGGCGTCGCATTCGAGCGCTGGTATCGCGACGAGGTGAAGAAGGGCGGCCAGCCCGAGGACAAGCTGCGGCTGCTGTACCTGTCGCGCGACGACCTGATGCGCCACGAGGCGGCCGGCGTGACGACCGAGCTGTTCCCGAAGCGCGCAACGATGGCCGGCGTCGAGATGGCGCTCACGTATCACTTCGAGCCCGGCACGCCGCGCGACGGCGTGACGCTCGCGGTGCCGCTGTATGCGCTGAACCAGGTCGACGCGCGCCGCTGCGAATGGCTCGTGCCGGGGATGCTGAAGGAGAAGGTGCAGTTGCTCCTGAAGTCGCTGCCGCAGAAGCTGCGCCGGCATTGCGTGCCGCTGCCCGAGTACGCGGCCGGCTTCGTCGAGCGGATGGGGCGCGAGCGCTTCGGCGCGGGCGGCCTCGTCGAGGCGCTGATCGCCGACGTGCGCGGCGAGACGCAGGTCGCGATGAAGACGGCCGACTTCAAGCTCGAGACGCTGCCCGCGCACCTGTTCATGAACTTCAAGGTGATCGACGAGCACGGCCGCCAGCTCGCGATGGGGCGCAATCTCGCGCAGCTTCGCCAGGAGCTGGGCGCGCAGGCGCAGCAGCAGTTCCAGAAGATCGCGGCCGCGTCGACGATCGCGGCCGGCGGCGATGCCGATGCCGGCCAGATAACCAGCCAGGCGCCGGCGACGGTGGCCGCGACCGGTACCGCTGCCCGTGGCCCGAAGGGCGGCAAGGGCGCGGTGCCGCAGACGGCCGCTCCGGCGGAAGCCGGCGCGACGGCGCTGTACGAGAACCTGACGACGTGGAATTTCGGCAAGCTGCCCGAGCTGCTGGAAATTCGCCGGCGCGGCCAGACGTTGTACGGCTACCCGGCGCTCGTCGATCGCGGCACGCATTGCGACGTCGAGGTGTTCGATTCGCCGGAAGAGGCTGCGCGCATCCACCGGGCCGGCCTGCGGCGGCTGTTCGCGCTGCAGTTGAAGGAGCCGATCAAGTTCCTCGAGAAGAACCTGCCGGGCCTGCGCGAGATGGCGATGCAGTACATGTCGCTCGGCACGCAGGACGAGCTGCGCGACCAACTGATCGACACGGCGCTCGACCGCGCGTGCCTGCAGGATCCGCTACCCGACGACGACGCGAGCTTCCACGCGCGCCGCGACGAGGGCCGGAGCCGCCTGAACCTGCTCGCGCAGGAAATCGCGCGGCTGGTCGGCCAGATCCTGGCCGAATACGCCGGGCTCGTGAAGAAGCTCGCGCAGGCGAAGCCGTTCGCGCAGGCGCATGCGGACCTGCAGCAGCAGCTCGCCGCGCTGGTCGGCAAGCGCTTCGTGATCGACACGCCTTACACGCAGCTTGCCCACTTCCCGCGTTACCTGAAGGGCATCGCGCTGCGGATCGACAAGCTGAAGGCCGATCCGGCGCGCGACGCGAAGCAATCCGGCGACCTGCTGCCGCTCGCCCAGCAGTACCAGCGCGCGGTGTCCCAGCGCGGCGGCGTCGCCGACCCGCGGCTCGCGGAATTCCGCTGGCTGCTCGAGGAACTGCGGATTTCGCTGTTCGCGCAGGAACTGCGCACGCCGATGCCGGTCTCTGTCAAGCGTCTGCACAAGGTCTGGGAGTCGATGCAGCGCTAGCGCAACATCGGCTTCCGGGCCCGCACCGGCGGCCGGCCCCGGCCGGCCGCGCGGCGCCTGCCGCGCAGGCCGACGGGGCCGCTGCGGCGTGCGTCGAAGTGGCGCAATGCCGGTTTCCGTCAACCGGCCGGGCCGGTTGAGCGTTTTACAATGACGGTTGTTCCACGACGTGAGTCTTCATGCGCACTTTCCTTTCCCTCGGCCGCACGCTCGCGCTGGCCGCCGCCGTGCTGGCGCCCGCCGCACACGCGAATAACGTGATCGTCCTCAATTCGGCCGAAGCGACGCTTTCCCTGATCGACCAGCAGACCCGCGAGGTCGTCGGCACGATGCCGACCGGCAAGGAACCGCACCACCTGATGGCGACGCCCGACAATTCGTCGCTGATCGTCGCCAATTCGATCTCGAACAGCCTGATGTTCCTCGATCCGAAGACGGGCAAGCTGCAGCGCACCGTCGAAGGGATCGACGATCCTTACCAGCTCGGCTTCTCGCCCGACCGCAAGTGGTTCGCGGCCGCCGGCCTGCGCCTCGACCGCGTCGACATCTACGGCTACGACGGCCGCGACCTGAAGCTCGTGAAGCGCGTGCCGCTCGAAGTCATGCCGAGCCACCTCGCGTTCACGAAGGACAGCAAGACGCTGCTCGTGTCGCTGCAGGTCTCCGGCGAGATCGCGGCGATCGACCTGCCGACGCAGACGGTCAAGTGGAAGATGAAGGTCGGCAAGGTGCCGGCCGGCCTGTGGCTCACGCCGGACGACAAGTACCTGCTCGTCGGGATGACCGGCGCGGATTACGTCGCGGTGGTCGACTGGCGCAACCAGAAGGTCGTCAAGCAGATCTATACCGGCAAGGGCGCGCACAACTTCCGCTCGCTCGCCGACGGCGCGCACGTCGCGGTGACGAACCGGGTCGCGAATACGATCAGCATCATCGACGAGAACACGCTCACCAATGTCGGCGACATCACCGGCCTGCTGCCGGGCCCGGACGACATGGAACTGTCCGCCGACAAGAAGACGCTGTGGGTGACGTTCCGCTTCGCGAAGAAGGTCGGGATCATCGATCTGGCGTCGCGCAAGCTGGTGCAGACGATCGCCGTCGGCCGCTCGCCGCACGGCATCTACTTCTACGACCGTGCGCCGTGGCGCGCCGCGAACGGCGCGTGACGGGCGGGGGAGAGCGATGCTGCACCTGATCGATGCATTCGTATCGGACATCCAGACCTGGCTGTACGTCGACGTCGTGCAGCCGCTCCTCTTCAAGTTCAACCTGATGGACTATGACGAGGACACCTACGACGCGCTGTACTGGGTGATCGTCGGCGCGCTGCAGATGGTGCTGATGTTCGTGCTGCTGCGCCCGCTCGAGGCGTTGCTGCCCGTCGAGCGCTGGACGGACCGCCGTGCCGTGCGGGTCGACGTGATCTACACGGCGATCGCGAAGCTCGGCATCTATTCGCTGTTCTTCTTCTTCGCGCTGCAGCCGCTGTTCGACAACTTCCAGGCGTGGCTGCGGCTGCACGGCATCGCGAACGTCAATCTCGACTACCTGTGGCCGGGCGTGACCTCGAAGCCGATCGTCGCGTTCGCGATCTATCTCGTCGTGCTCGATTTCGCCGGCTACTGGTATCACCGCTGGCAGCACAAGTTCGGCATCTGGTGGGAGCTGCACGCCGTGCATCACAGCCAGCGCCAGATGTCGCTGTGGTGCGACGACCGCAACCACGTGCTCGACGACGTGATCCAGTCGTGCTTCTTCGCGGCGATCGCGCTCGTGATCGGCGTGACGCCGTCGCAGTTCGTCGTGCTGACCGCGTTCACCAATTTCATGCAGAGCATTCAGCACACGAATGCGCGGCTGTCGTTCGGCTGGCTCGGCGAGCGCCTGTTCGTGAGCCCGATCTTCCACCGGCGCCACCACGCGGTCGGCTACGGCCACGAAGGCACGAAGTACGGCTGCAACTTCGGCGTGCTGTTCCCGTGGTGGGACATGATGTTCGGCACCGCGTCGTGGAACCGCACGGTCGAGCCGACCGGCATCCGCGACCAGGTCGAGGGCGTGTCCTACGGCGAAGGCTTCTGGGCGCAGCACGGCCTCGCGTTCGTGCGGATCTTCCGGCGCCTGTTCCCCGCCAAGCGCGGCGCGGCATCGGCCTGATCCGGCCTTCCCCATTGAGCGGCTCCCCCACGCGGCCCGCATGTGCTTTGGCGCATGCGGGCCGCGTGGTTTATCCTTTCCCCGTTTTTCTCCGTCGATACAGGCTCGCATGAACGACCTGCTGCGCTCCTTCGTCCGGGCATTCGCGAGTGCGCTGCACCCGCGCATGCTGTGGCTCACCCTGATGCCGTTTCTCGTCTCGGCCGTCCTGTGGGGCGTCGTGCTGTGGTTCTCGTGGCAGACGCTGCTGGACCTCGCGCGCGGCGCGCTCGACGGCTTCGTGCTGACGGCCATGCTGTACCGCGCGTTCGATGCGATCGGCATGTCGCAGCTGCATGCGGTCGTCGCGCCGTTCGTGGTGGTGTCGCTCGCGATTCCGCTGATCGTGCTGACCGTGCTGCTGCTGATCGCGACGATTTCGATGCCGGTCGTGATCAAGCACCTGTCGAACCGGCAGTTCGCGGCGCTCGAGCCGAAGCGGGGCGGCACCTTCTTCGGCAGCGTGTTCAATTCGCTGTTTGCGGCGCTGGCCGGCGTCGTCGTGCTGGTCGTCACGATCCCGCTGTGGCTGATTCCACCGTTCTTCGCGCTGCTGCCGCCCGTGATCTGGGGCTGGCTCACGTACCGCGTGATGACCTACGACGCGCTCGCGCTGCACGCGAGCCGCGACGAGCGCCGGGCGCTCGTGCGGCAGCACCGCTGGCCGCTGATCGGCATCGGCGTCGCGACCGGGCTGCTCGGCACCGTGCCGACCTTCGTGTGGGTATCGTCGGTCTGGATGATGGTGCTGTTTCCGTTCGTCGCGGCGGCCATGATCTGGGTTTACGCTTTCATCCTCGTCTTCTCGGCGCTGTGGTTCGGGCATTACTGCCTGCGCGCGCTGGAGGACCTGCGTGCGAGTTCGCGCGCCACCGCAATCGACATGGGGCAGGCATGAGCATCGGCATCATCATCATCGGCGACGAAATCCTTTCGGGCCGCCGGCAGGACAAGCATCTGGCGAAGGTCGTCGAGCTGCTCGGCGCGCGCGGCCTCGCGCTCGACTGGGCCGAATACGTCGGCGACGATCCGGCGCGCATCACGGCGACGCTGGCACGCGCGATCGCGTCGGGCGACATCGTGTTCTCGACGGGCGGGATCGGCGCGACGCCGGACGACCACACGCGCCAGTGCGCGGCCGCTGCGCTCGGCGTGCCGCTCGAGCTGCATCCGGAAGCGAAGGTGCTGATTTCGGAGCGGATCCGCGAAACGCACACCGATCCGGCCACGCCGGTCGACTTCGACTCGCCGGAGAACCAGCACCGCTTCAACATGGGCGTGTTCCCGGTGGGCGCGACGATCATCCCGAACGGCTACAACCGGATTCCCGGTTTCTCGGTCGGCGACCTGCACTTCGTGCCGGGCTTCCCGGTGATGGCGTGGCCGATGATCGAATGGGTGCTCGATACGAAGTACGCGCACCTGCATCACGCGACGCCGCATGCGGAGCGCTCGCTGTACGTGTTCGAGCTGCCGGAATCGACGCTCACGCCGCTGATGGAGCGCATCGAGCGCGATTTCCCGGGCGTGCGCGTGTTCAGCCTGCCGAGCGTCGGCGATGCGGAGCGCGGCGGAATCTACGCGCGCCGTCACATCGACCTCGGCGTGAAGGGCGAGCCGGAAGCGGTCGCAGCCGCGTACGTGAAGCTGCGCGAAGGCGTGCACCTGCTCGGCGGCGACGTCGTCGAGCCCGATACGCCGCGCGCCTGAGCGGCCCCTCGGCCTCTCAACCGGCCGCACAAAAACCACGGGCCGCGCAATGCGGCCCGTCATCGGCATGTCATCGCCCGGCTCGACGATGAGGTTGTCGCAGCCGGCGGGAGCGTCGTGCCGTCAGGCGCCGATCCACGGCAGTTTCCGGAAGCACCAGCCGTCGACCGTCTTGCGGTGGCCTTCGGCGTCCTTCGCGCCCTCGAAGCCTTCGAGCAGGTCGAACGCCTTCGAGAAGCCGGCCTGCGTGGAGGCGACCGCGGCGAGCTTCGAGCGCGCGGCGCTGCGGCACAGGAACAGGATGGGTGTATCGGCCGGGAGGGCCGCCTTCAGTTCGTTGACGAATTCGGCGTTCGGCACGCCGCCCGGGTAGCGCGTCCATTCGAGGTGCAGGTACTGGCCGTCGCCGACGAGCGGGCGGCCGATCCAGTCGAGTTCGGCGCGGGTGCGCACGTCGACGAGGCGTGCCGACGGATCGAGCTGCAGCAGTTCGAAGGCCTCGGCCGGCAGCAACGCCCCGGCGTAGTTCAGCGCGCCTTGTGCACGGCGTTCGTCGGCCTTCGCGTAAAGCTGGTCGAGCGTACTCATGGCAGGGAGTCTCCTAGCGGTCAAACAAACATTCTAGCGCGGCACCGCAGCACGGATGTCCGCGTGGGGGACGGTGCGCGCGTCACACACGTTTTCACCAAAAGAGTGCAGAATGGCGCGAATGCACCAGGATGATTCCGCTGGTGCGGTGTGCCGGGATGATTGCACCATTGCGGTGCTTTCGGCCGGCGGGCGGTGTGAAGCCGAGCCCCGGAATTGCGCAGCACAGCCCCGTCGCGACGAGCGCTGGCGCGAATCGCGCCAGTCTTGCGCATAGATGGCACGGAAGCTGCTTTATAGAATTCGGTCGAATCGGGGCGCGCTGCGCCAAAGCAAGACCCCGATCAGCTCGATAAACGAGGCGGTTCCCAGTCCGCCGGAATTGTTCAATCAGGAGAAGAGGTTATGAGTAAAACCGTCGCCGACGTCATGCAGCTCGTGAAGGACGAGGACGTCAAGTTTGTCGATTTCCGCTTCACGGATACGCGCGGCAAGGAACAGCACGTGTCGGTGCCGGTTTCGGCGTTTGACGAAGACAAGTTCGAAAGCGGCCATGCATTCGACGGCTCGTCGATCGCCGGCTGGAAGGGCATCGAGGCGTCGGACATGCTGCTCATGCCGGACCCGAACGCTGCATTCGTCGACCCGTTCTATGAAGAGTCGACCCTGGTGCTGACCTGCGACGTGGTCGAGCCGGCCGACGGCAAGGGCTACGAGCGCGATCCGCGTTCGCTCGCGAAGCGCGGCGAAGCGTACCTGAAGAGCACGGGCATCGGCGACACGGCTTTCTTCGGTCCGGAGCCGGAATTCTTCATTTTCGACTCGGTCCAGTGGAACACGGACATGTCGGGCTGCTTCGTGAAGATCAACTCGGAAGAAGCACCGTGGTCGTCGGGCAAGGAATTCGAAGGCGGCAACACGGGCCACCGTCCGGGCACGAAGGGCGGCTACTTCCCGGTCGCACCGGTCGACACGTTCCAGGACATGCGTTCGGAAATGTGCCTGCTGCTCGAACAGCTCGGCATCCCGGTCGAAGTGCACCACCACGAAGTGGCGGGCCAGGGCCAGAACGAAATCGGCACGAAGTTCTCGACGCTGGTCGAGCGCGCCGACTGGACGCAATGGTCGAAGTACATCATCCATAACGTCGCGCACTCGTACGGCAAGACGGCGACGTTCATGCCGAAGCCGGTCGTCGGCGACAACGGTTCGGGCATGCACGTTCACCAGTCGATCTGGAAGGACGGCCAGAACCTGTTCGCGGGCAACGGCTACGCCGGCCTGTCGGAACTGGCGCTGTTCTACATCGGCGGCATCATCAAGCACGCCCGTGCCCTGAACGCGATCACGAACCCGACGACGAACTCGTACAAGCGTCTGGTCCCGCACTTCGAGGCACCGGTCAAGCTCGCCTACTCGGCGCGCAACCGTTCGGCATCGATCCGCATTCCGCACGTGTCGAACCCGAAGGGCCGCCGTATCGAAACGCGCTTCCCGGATCCGATGGCGAACCCGTACCTGTGCTTCACGGCGCTGATGATGGCCGGCCTCGACGGGATCCAGAACAAGATCCATCCGGGCGAAGCAGCGGACAAGAACCTGTACGATCTGCCGCCGGAAGAAGATGCCAAGATCCCGACCGTCTGCGCGGGCCTCGACCAGGCACTCGAAGCACTCGACAAGGATCGCGAGTTCCTGACGCGCGGTGGCGTGTTCACGGACGGCATGCTGGACGCGTACCTTGCGCTGAAGGAGCAGGAGCTGGCGAAGTTCCGCATGACGACGCACCCGATCGAGTTCGAGATGTACTACTCGCTCTAATCGGCGATGGCGCTTCGATTCAGCGCCGTCATGCCGGTTCGTTCCCGTCGCGCGGCCTGCGGCGGGAACGGCGGAGTCTGAAAGGGGCGGCGTCCAGCCGTCCCTTTTTTGTTCCGGCGATTTTTCTATTCTGGCCCGTTGAGGCGCGACAAGCACGCAGATGGTTCTGAAGAATCTGATCAAGGCGAAAACGGGGCAGCCCGAGCGACTGACGGAAGACGAGCGGCTCGCACGCTCGGGCCTGCTGGCGGGGCTGGAAGCGCTGCCGACGGTCGTGATCGTGCTCGACCGCAAGACGCTGCGGATCGCATTCGCGAACCCGTCCGCGGAGGCGATGCTCGACATCTCGCGCCGGCAGCTCGCGCAGCGGCCGTGGGGCGAGATTTTTCCGAACGCGAACGAGCTCGCGTCGACGATCACCGCGATCGGCGAGGAACGCTTTCACGCGACGCACCTCGATACCGTGCTCGACCGGCCCGGCCGCGAACCGCTGCACGTGCATGCGATCGTCGGCTTCCTCGAGACCGCGCCCGATTTCGTGCTCGTCGAGCTGTTCGAGAACGAGCGGCAGTCGCGTACCGATCGCGAGGAGCGCATCCACGACCTGACCGCGGTCAACAAGCAGCTGATCCGCAACCTCGCGCACGAGATCAAGAATCCGCTCGGCGGCATTCGCGGCGCAGCCCAACTGCTCGAATTCGAGCTCGGCGAGCGCGAGCGCGGCGAGTTGCGCGAATACACGCAGGTGATCATCAAGGAGTCCGACCGCCTGCAGACGCTCGTCGACCGGTTGCTGGAGCCGCACCGGCATCCGCACATCGTCGGCGACGTGAACATTCATGAAGTATGCGAACGCGTGCGCGCGGTGATGCTCGCGGAATTCCCGCGCGGGCTCACGATCGAGCGCGACTACGACGTGAGCGTGCCGGACCTGCGCGGCGACAAGGAGCAACTGATCCAGGCGCTGCTCAACATCGTGCGCAATGCCGCGCAGGCGCTGCGCGAACGGATCGCGCAGGGCGACGCGAAGATCGAGCTGCGCACGCGCATCGCGCGCAAGGTGACGATCGCGAAGCGCCTGTACCGGCTGGCACTGGACTTGCACGTGATCGACAACGGGCCCGGCATTCCGGAAGAAATCCGCGACCGGATCTTCTACCCGCTCGTGTCCGGGCGCGACGACGGCAGTGGCCTCGGCCTCACGCTCGCGCAGACGTTCGTGCAGCAGCACGACGGGGTGATCGAGGTCGAAAGCCGGCCCGGACGCACCGAATTTCAGATCCTGCTGCCGCTCGACCATTGAGCGGCAGCATCGCGATTCACCAGATTCACCAATATCTGACCGACCTATGAAGCCGATCTGGATAGTAGACGACGACCAATCGATCCGCTGGGTGCTCGAAAAGGCGCTCGCCCGCGACAGCTTCGCGACGAAGAGCTTCGCGAACGTGCGTGACGCGCTGGCCGCGCTCGACCACGAGACACCGCAGGTGCTCGTATCCGACATCCGGATGCCGGGCGGCTCGGGCCTCGAGTTGCTGCAGGCGATGCACGAGCGCTTGCCGGGCCTGCCCGTCATCATCATGACGGCGTTCTCCGATCTCGACAGCGCCGTCGCGGCGTTCCAGGGCGGCGCGTTCGAATACCTCGCGAAGCCGTTCGACGTCGACAAGGCGGTCGAGCTGATCCGCCGCGCGGTGGAGGAAAGCCTGCGCGGCGGCGCGCCGCAGGACGAGCGCGTGGCCGAGGCGCCCGAGATGCTCGGCCAGGCGCCCGCGATGCAGGACATGTTCCGCGCGATCGGCCGCCTGTCGCACTCGGCCGCGACCGTGCTGATCACCGGCGAATCGGGCACCGGCAAGGAGCTCGTCGCGCGTGCGCTGCACCGTCACAGCCCGCGCGCGAACGGGCCGTTCATCGCGCTGAACACCGCGGCGATTCCGAAGGACCTGCTCGAATCCGAGCTGTTCGGCCATGAGCGCGGCGCGTTCACCGGCGCGCAGACGACGCGGCAGGGCCGCTTCGAGCAGGCCGAGAACGGCACGCTGTTCCTCGACGAAATCGGCGACATGCCGTTCGACCTGCAGACGCGCCTGTTGCGCGTGCTGTCGGACGGGCAGTTCTATCGGGTCGGCGGGCACAACCCGCTGCGCGCGAACGTGCGCGTGATCGCCGCGACGCACCAGAATCTCGAATCGCGCGTGCGGCAGGGGCTGTTCCGCGAAGACCTTTACCACCGGCTCAACGTGATCCGGCTGCGCCTGCCGCCGCTGCGCGAACGCAGCGAGGACATCGCACTGCTCACGCGCCACTTCCTGCAGAAGAGCGCGCGCGATCTCGGCGTCGAGCCGAAGCGTGTATCCGACGACGCGCTCGCGTACCTGACGTCGCTGGCGTTTCCCGGCAACGTGCGGCAGCTCGAGAACCTTGCCAACTGGCTGACCGTGATGGCGCCCGCGCAGACGGTCGAGATCAAGGACCTGCCGCCCGACCTCGTACCGGCCGGTGCGCCGGCCGGCACGACGGGCGACAGCGCGGATGCGCACGTCGGCGGTGGCGATGCGGCGCCCGCGCAACCGGCGACCGGTACGGCACCGGTGGCGACCGCGCCCGTCGCGGCTGCGCCGAACGGCGGCGCGCCGGCTGGCTACCCGATATGGGAGCATGGCTTGCGCACCGAAGTCGCACGGCTGTTGCGCGAAAACTCGGCCGACGTGATGGACGAACTCGCACGCCGCTTCGAGGCGGCCGTGATCCGCGAGGCGCTCGACTTCACGCGCGGCCGCAAGGTCGAGGCCGCGGAGCGGCTCGGCATCGGCCGCAACACGATCACGCGCAAGATCCAGGAACTCCATCTGGAGCCCTGAGCACGATTCGCGGCATGCGCAGGCATCGCGCATGCCGCGATCGGACATAATCGCGGTTTGCACGCAGATTGCCATTCCGCCCATCCGCAATGTCCGATTCTTTCCGCTGGCCCGCCGGGGCCGACCCGTTCCGTTTCCTCGAAGCGCTCGACAGCAAGCGCGCCCGCACGTGGGTCGACGAGCAGAATGCGCGCACGCGCGCCGCGCTGCGTGACGACGACGCATATCGCGCGCTGACGGCGCGCCTCGCCAAAGCGTACCTGCCGCGCGAGCGCCCGGTGATTCCGACCCGCTGGCGCGACTGGGCCTACGACCTATGGCAGGACGATCTCCATCCGAAGGGGCTGTGGCGCCGCACGCGCTGGGACGACTGGCGCGCGGGAAAACCGGCATGGGAAACGCTGCTCGACGTCGACGCGCTCGGCGCGGAGGAGGGCGAGTCGTGGGTGTTCGAGCAGGACGCGATCCTGTATCCGGACGGCGATCGCGCGCTGCTGTCGCTGTCGCCGGGCGGTGCCGACGCGGTCGTCGTGCGCGAATTCGATCTCGTCGAACGTCGTTTCGTCGACGATGGCTTCACGATCGACGAGCCGGGGCATCACACGGTCGGCTGGATCGATCGCGATACCGTCTACGTGAGCTGGGATCGCGGCGACGCGCATGCGACCGCGGCCGGCTATCCGTATGAAGCGCGCCGCTGGGTGCGCGGCACGGCGCTTGCCGATGCGCTTGTCGTCTTCAGCGGCGAACCCGACGACATCAGCGCGGGTGCGGGGTTCGATCCGATCGACAACCGCCATGTCGCGTGGCGCAGCGTCGATTTCTTCGACTCCCATGCGTACCGGCTGACGGAGGCGGGCGAGTGGGCGCGCTACGACGTGCCGACCCATGTCGAGGTCGGGTTCTGGGAAGGCTGGCTCGTGCTGGAGCCGCGCCTCGACTGGGATTGCGACGGCGTGCGCCATGCGGGCGGCTCGCTGCTCGCGATCCGCGAGCAGGCATTCCTGGCCGGGGCGCGCGAATTTACGACGCTGTTCGCGCCGCAACCGTCGACGTCCGCATGCACGTGGACGCATACGCGCACGACGCTGATCGCGAGCTGGCTCGACGACGTACACAACCGCACGATGCTGTGGCAGCCGCGGCAGGCCGACGACGGCACGTGGACTTGGGACGCGCGGCCGTTCGAGTGGCCGGGGCCGGGCGACGCGCAGATCGACGTCGAACCCGTCGAGTCGACGCTGAACGACGAGATTTACGTGGACGTCGACACCTGTCTCGATCCGCCCGAATGCTGGCTGGCCGATCTTGCGGACCGCGCGGACGACGCACAGTCCCGGCGCGTGCTGCTCGACCGGCCGCCAGTGCAGTTCGACGCGGCCGGGCTCGTCGTGCGCCGCGCGAGCGCGCGCTCGCAGGACGGCACGATCGTGCCGTACACGCTGATCGGGCCGCGCGATGCACTCGACGTGGCCGACGGCGCCGCGCGTGTCGCGCGGCCGTGTTTGCTGTCGGGCTATGGCGGTTTTGCGATCCCGAACCTGCCGGGCTACAGCGATGCGTTCGGTATCGGGTGGCTCGAGCGTGGCGGCGTAATGGCGTTCGCGCACATCCGCGGCGGCGGCGAATTCGGGCCGCGCTGGCACGTCGATGCGCAGCGCGAACACCGCCAGCGTTCATTCGACGATTTCATCGCGGTGGCCGAGGATCTGGCCGCGACCGGCGTGACGACCGCCGCGCAGCTCGGCATCGAGGGCGGCAGCAACGGCGGGCTGCTGGTCGCCGCGTGCATGGTGCAGCGCCCCGAGCTGTTCGGCGCGGTGCTGTGCCGCGTGCCGTTGCTCGACATGCAGCGCTATCCGAAGCTGCACGCGGGCGCCGCGTGGCTCGACGAATACGGCGACCCGGACGATCCGCACGAAGGCGCGGCGCTGGCCGCGTACTCGCCGTATCACCGTGTGCGCGAAGGCGTCGCGTATCCGCCGTTACTGCTGACGACGTCGACGCGCGACGACCGCGTGCATCCCGCGCATGCACGCAAGATGGCCGCGCGCATGCATGCGCTCGGTCACGAACGGGTGTGGTACTGGGAGAACACCGACGGCGGCCACGGCAGTGCCGACGATCTGGAACGCGCGGAAGCCGACGCGGCGGAATTCGGGTTCCTGTGGGCCCATCTCGGGCCGGCGCCCGCGCGGCGCTGAGTACGCTTGGGCGGCGTAATCAGCCGACGACCGCGACGACGGGCGTGTGGTCGGACGGCTGTTCCCACGTGCGCGGCGTGCGATCGATTTCGCACGACGTGCAGGTTTCCGCGAGCGCCGGCGACAGCAGCACGTGGTCGATGCGCAGCCCCGCGTTGCGGCGGAACGCCATCATCCGGTAGTCCCACCACGTGAAGGTCTTCTCCGGCTGTTCGAAGCGGCGGAACGCATCGACGAAGCCGAGCTCGATCAACTGCGCGAAGTGCGCGCGCTCCTGCGGCGACACGAGGTTCTGGCCTTCCCATTTCGCGGGATCGTGCACGTCGCGGTCTTCCGGCGCGATGTTGTAGTCGCCGAGCAGCGCGAGCTTCGGGTGGCGCTGCAGCTCGGTGCGCAGCCATGCCTGCAGCGCGTCGAGCCATTGCATCTTGTAGACGAACTTGTCGGAGTCGGGCGCCTGGCCGTTCGGGAAATACGCGGACACGATGCGCACGCCGTCGACCGTCGCGGCGACCACGCGCTGCTGCGGATCGTCGAATCCGGGAATGTTGCGCACGATGTCCGACTCGTCGACGGACAGCGTGTCACGCGCGAGGATCGCGACACCGTTGTAGGTCTTCTGGCCCGTGAACCAGCTGCGGTAGCCGGCGGCTTCAAGCTCGCCGCGCGGGAATTTCTCGTCCGGCAGCTTCAGTTCCTGCAGGCACAGCACGTCGGTTCCGCTTTGCGCGAGCCAGTCGAGCACATGCTGCTTGCGTACGTTGAGCGAGTTGACGTTCCAGGTTGCGATTTTCATGAACGGGAGTGTGCGAGCGGGGTGAATGCGAAGGCCGCCATCTTACCGCGAGCACGCGGTGTGAACGCGCGCATCGTGCGGGGCGGGGGAGGCGCCGCGCGCCGCTGTTTCGATGAACCGAGAAGAAATTGTGACAAAAGTGTTGACGTGAGTACTCCCTCACCCTATAATTTATTTCTCTGACGCGGGGTGGAGCAGTCTGGCAGCTCGTCGGGCTCATAACCCGAAGGTCGTAGGTTCAAATCCTACCCCCGCAACCAAGCACACCAGACGATGTGCAGCGCAAGTGACCGATGCGCGCTTCGTCGACAAGAACCCGGCTCCGTGCCGGGTTTTTTGTTTTCTGCGTCCGAACGTTATTTCGGCGCGCCCGGGCTCCCGGGCAGGAAGCCGTTCTCGAGCCGATAAGTCGACGTGTTGACGAGCGTCGCCCGTGCATTCGGCGTACCGGCCAGCACCGCGCACTTGTCCTTGCCCGTATTCAGCCGGATCGACCGTTCGGTCGTCGGATAGTCCACATCCTTCAGATAGAAATGCGGCAGTGACGTCGTGTACCGTGCATACGGCACGCACGGCCGCTTCATCGGGTCGCTTGATGCGCCATTGAACGGGAAGTACTCATCGAACAGGTAAGCCGAACTCGACAGGCCGCCCCAGTCCGCCGGTACGGCGATGCTGCCGGTCGGCGTCGTGACACCGGTGGCGACGTCCGTGATGAAGCCTTCGACGGTCGAGCGCCCGTCGCTGCGATCGGCCTGCGCATGGACGACTTGCAGCCGGTACGCATGACCCGGGTTCCATGCGTAGGCGAGCGAGCATGATGTTCCCGCACCGCCGTCGGCGCCACCGCGGCAATTCGTGGACAACGGCGTCGTGCCAGTGCCGAATGCGCTGAAGATCACGAGATTGCTGCCTTGGGTGCGTGGCTGGATGCCGGTATAGATCGCGTGCCCGCCGTGCTCGGACGACAACTCGTTGGCCCAGTAGTAACTGGCATTGACGTCGGTCGGCACGACCTCGGGCGTGATGTCCCATGTCATGCGGTCGAAACCGCCGTGGGGTGTCGACGTGGCCGACGCGGTGATGTTGGGATCGGCGTGCGCGTCGAGCAGGGTCGACACGGCGAGCAGCACACCGGCCACGGAGCTGAATCTATTCATGTTCAGGTTCCTGTTGGTGGAAAAAGAGATCGCACGAGCAGCGTCGATTGCAGCGACTCCGCCCGCATACCAATTTGCGTTCACTTTGTTACCAATGGATAACCGGTCGCGTTGGCGAGGCCGCATGGCGCGCGCCGCCGATTGGCGGGCTGTTCCCGCCGGGCCCCGTGCAGCGGGCGAGAGCACGGTGTTGCGAGCAGGGCGACGAGAACCCCGCAATGGTGATTCCCGCCACGCGGAATAATCCGGCCACGAAAATGCGGTGATGGTTGCCGGCGAGTGGGGGGGCATCCGGCCGACCCGCCGCGCGACGGCGCGCGGGTGTCAGCCCGCCGCCCACTCGACCGCTGCCTTCGCATGCAGCGCAGTCGTATCGAACACCGGCAGCGGCGAATCGTCGGCGCCGATCAGCAGTGTGATTTCCGTGCAGCCGAGGATCACGGCCTGCGCGCCGCGTTGTGCCAGCGCCTCGATGATCGTCGCGTAGGTCGCACGCGATTCCGGCGAGACGATGCCGTGGCACAGCTCGTCGTAGATGATCCGGTGCACGTCGTCGCGCCCGCGTTCGTCCGGCACGAGCACCTCCATCCCGAATTTGCCGCGCAACCGCTCCGCGTAGAACGGCAGCTCCATCGTGTAGCGCGTGCCCAGCAGCGCGACGCGCTCGACGCCGGCGTCGCGCAGCGCGTCGCCGGTTGGATCGGCGATGTGCAGGAACGGCAGCGTCACTGCGGCTTCGATCGCATCGCATACGCGATGCATCGTATTGGTCGTCAGCACGACGAGATCGGCGCCGGCCGCTTCGAGCTGTCGCGCGGCGCCGGCCATCCGTTCGCCGAGCGCGGCCCAGTCGTGCGTGCGTTGCAGCGCTTCGATCTCCGCAAAATCGACCGTGACCAGCACGCTCTTCGCGTTGTGGTGCCCGCCGTGCAGCGCCTTCGAATGGCGATTGATCATCCGGTAGTACTCGGCCGACGATTCCCAGCTCATCCCGCCGATCAGTCCGATCGTCTTCATTCGTCACCTTTGCGTTTCGTGTCTTGCGGCAGACGAGTATAGGTGCCGTTGCCTGCGCCCGGCCGGTACGATCCGCGCAAAGCGGGCCGGTACGGCGCAGCCGGGCGCGGGCGCACGCGACAGTTGAAACCGGCACTGTGTTTTTGTACAGTATCGGCACCGTGAACCCGACCATCATTCCGCCTGCCGATCCGCACGTGCCGCTGCCGGGCGGCGCGCTGCCACGCATGCGCAAGATCATTCACTGCGATTGCGACTGCTTCTATGCGTCGGTCGAGATGCGCGACGACCCGTCGCTGCGCAACCGGCCGCTCGCGGTCGGCGGCCGGCCCGACCAGCGTGGCGTGATCGCGACCTGCAACTACGAGGCGCGGCGCTACGGCGTGCATTCGGCGATGTCGTCGGCACTGGCGATGCGCAAGTGCCCGAACCTGCTGATCCTGCCGTCCGCGATGGACAAGTACCGCGCGGCGTCGCGGCAGATCATGGCGATCTATCGCGACTACACACCCGATGTCGAGCCGCTGTCGCTCGACGAGGCATATCTCGACGTCAGCGGGTCGGCGCGGTGCCAGGGCAGTGCGACGCTGATTGCACGGGAGATCCGTCAGCGCGTGTACGACACGGTCGGCGTGACCGTGTCGGCCGGCGTCGCGCCGAACAAGTTCATCGCGAAGATCGCGTCCGACTGGAACAAGCCCGATGGGCTGTTCGTCGTGCGGCCGCACGAGATCGACGCGTTCGTCGCGGCGCTGCCGGTGCGCAAGCTGCACGGCGTCGGCAAGGTCACGGCCACGCGGCTCGACCGGCTCGGCATCCAGACCTGCGCGCAATTGCGCGACTGGCCGCTGATCGACCTGCACCGCGAATTCGGTGCGTTCGGGCGGCGGCTGTACGAACTGTCGCGCGGAATCGACGAGCGGCCCGTGCAGGCCGACCAGGAGCGCAAGTCGGTCAGCGTCGAGACGACCTACGTGACCGACCTGACGACGCTCGAACAGTGCGCGGAGGAAATCCGCCGCCTCGTCGTGCAGCTCGATGCGCGGATCGCGCGGGCGGGCGCCGCACGGTCGATCCGCAAGCTGTACGTGAAGATCCGCTTCGCCGATTTCCAGCGCACGACGGTCGAGTGCGTGGCCGACGCGACGAATGCGGACACGGCCGTCACGCTGCTCGCGAAGGGGCTGCAACGGCGTGCGCAGGCGGTGCGGCTGCTCGGCGTCGGCGTGCGCATCGACGAGGATACGGCCGAGCGCCACGGGCAGTTCTCGCTGTTCGACGACGAAGCGCCCGCGCCATGAAAAAAGGCACCGCCGAAGCGGTGCCCTGGTTTCCATGCAGCCTGAACGGCCGGGCGGCGCGCTCAGTGCGCGGGCGCGGCCATCCCGTTGTGGCGCAGCAGCGCATCGATCTGCGGCTCGCGGCCGCGGAACGCCTTGAACGAATCCATCGCCGGGCGGCTGCCGCCGACCTCGAGGATTTCGCGGCGATAGCGCGTGCCAGTCGCCACATCGAGCACGCTGCCGCTTGCGGCAGCCGCTTCCTCGAATGCCGCATACGCATCGGCCGACAGCACCTCGGCCCACTTGTAGCTGTAGTAGCCGGCCGCATAGCCGCCCGCGAAGATATGGCTGAACGTGTTCGGCCAGCGCGAGAACGCGGCTTGCGGGATCACGTGATAGCGTTCGTTGATCTCGCGTGCGAACGCGGTCACACCGGTGGCGCCCGCCGGGTCGAAGTCGACGTGCAGCAGCATGTCGAACATCGAGAACACGATCTGGCGCAGCGTGCCGAGCCCGCTCTGGAAGTTCTTCGCGGCGATCATCTTGTCGAACAGCTCGCGCGGCAGCGCGGCGCCCGTGTCGACGTGCGACGACATCGACGACAGCACGTCCCATTCCCAGCAGAAGTTCTCCATGAACTGCGACGGCAGCTCGACGGCATCCCATTCGACGCCGTTGATGCCCGACACGCCGAGCTCGTCGACGCGCGTGAGCATGTGGTGCAGCCCGTGGCCGAATTCATGGAACAGCGTGATGACTTCGTCGTGCGTGAAGCAGGCAGGCTTGCCGCCGACCGGCGCCGAGAAGTTGCAGGTGAGATAGGCGACCGGCGTTTGCACGCTGCTGCCGCGCTTCGCGCGCGAACGCGCGTCGTCCATCCATGCGCCGCCGCGCTTGCCTTCGCGTGCGTACAGGTCGAGATAGAACTGCGCGACGAGCGAGCCGTCGCGGTTCTCGACGCGGAAGAAGCGCACGTCCTTGTGCCACACCGGCGCGTCGTCCGGTTTGATCTGCACGCCGAACAGCGTCTCGGTGACGGTGAACAGGCCCTTCAGCGCGGCCGGCTCCGGGAAGTACTGCTTGACCTCGTTTTCCGAGAACGCATAGCGCTGCTGGCGCAGCTTCTCGGCCGCGTACGCGACGTCCCACGGCGCGAGTTCGGCGAGGCCGAGTTCCTTTGCGGCGAAGGTGCGCAGCTCGTCCCAGTCCTTGTCCGCGTGCGGGCGGGCGCGCGTCGCGAGATCCTCCAGGAACGCGATCACCTGCTGCGGCGATTCGGCCATCTTCGGCGCGAGCGACACTTCGGCGAAGTTGCGGTAGCCGAGCATCAGCGCTTCTTCGCGGCGCAGCTTCAGCGCATCGGTGACGATTGCCGTGTTGTCCCATTCGGCCTTGCCGTCGCCGTACTGCGGCCCGAGTTCCGACGCGCGCGTCGCATAGGCGCGGTAGAGCGTCTCGCGCAGCGCACGGTTGTCGGCGTATTGCAGCACCGGGAAGTACGACGGGAAGTGCAGCGTGAATTTCCAGCCTTCCTTGCCGTCCTTCTGCGCGGCTTCGCGGGCGGCCTCGATCGCGTCGCCGGGCAGGCCGGCCAGTTCGGCGCCGTCCTGCACGATGTACGCGTACGCGTTGGTCGCGTCGAGCACGTGATCGGAGAATGCCTTCGACAGCGCAGCCTGCTGTTCCTGCAGTTCGGCGAAGCGCGGCTTCTGGTCCTCGGGCAGCTCGGCGCCCGACAGGCGGAAATCGCGCAGCGCGTTGTCGAGAATCTTCTTGCGTTCGGTGGACAGCGTCGCGTATTCCGCGCTCGCGGCGATCGCCTTGTACTTCTCGTACAGCGCGAGATTCTGGCCGACGCTCGACCAGAATTCGGTCACGCGCGGCAGGTTCTCGCCATAGGCGGCCCGCAGTTCGGGCGTATCGGCGACCGCGTTCAGGTGGCCGACGATGCCCCACGCGCGACCGAGCGGCTCCGTCGCGTGCTCGACCGTCTCGACGATTTCTGCCCAGGTTGCCGGCGTCGCGGCCGCGCTTGCCGTCTCGACCGCGCGGTTGGCGGCATCGAGCAGCGTATCGAGCGCGGGCGTCACGTGTTCCGGGCGGATCTCGCCGAAGCGGGGCAGGCCCGAGAAATCGAGAAGCGGGTTGGTGTTGGCGCTGGCGGACATAAGACTCCCTGTCTGTTGCCGGATGAACCGGAGTGAAAAGGGTAGGGCGCGCAAGGCAACGCGGCGCCCGATATCGACATTATTGGGGCGCATCGCGCGCTTTCCAATCGTTAGTTTCTAACGACGCGATTGACGCGGGGTCGAATGCGGGGCGGGGGCGCTGGCGGCGCGACCGGTGCGGTGCGGCCGGAGAGGCGCCGGCGTGCGGAATCGCACGCCGGCTGAACGGGCAGGGGGTCAGGCGGCCGCGTCGGCGGCGCGCTCGGCGGCTTCGATCGTGTTGATCAGCAGCATCGTGATGGTCATCGGGCCGACGCCGCCCGGCACCGGCGTGATGTGGCCGGCCACTGCCTTCACGCCCGCGAAGTCGACGTCGCCGCACAGCTTGCCCGCGTCGTCGCGGTTCATGCCGACGTCGATCACCGTCGCGCCGGGCTTCACCATGTCGGCGGTCAGGATGTTGCGCTTGCCGACCGCGGCGACCACGACGTCGGCCTGCCGCGTGTGCGCGGCGAGGTCACGCGTCTTGCTGTGGCAGATCGTCACGGTCGCGCCGGCGTCGAGCAGCATCATCGCCATCGGCTTGCCGACGATGTTCGAGCGGCCGATCACGACCGCGTTCGCGCCCTGCAGCGGGATGTCGTGCGCCTCGAACATCTTCATCACGCCGTACGGCGTGCACGGGCGGAACAGCGGCTTGCCGGTCATCAGCGCGCCGGCGTTCGCGATGTGGAAGCCGTCGACGTCCTTCTCCGGCGCGATCGCCTCGATCACCTTGTGGCTGTCGATATGCGCGGGCAGCGGCAGCTGGACGAGGATGCCGTGGATCTTCGGGTCGCGGTTCAGCGCGTCGATGCGCGCGAGCAGGTCGGCTTCCGACAGCGTGGCCGGATACGCATCCTTCAGCGAGAAGAAACCGTTGTCCTCGCACGCCTTGATCTTGTTGCGCACGTAGACTTCGCTCGCCGGGTTGGCGCCGACGAGGATCACCGCGAGACCGGGCTGGTGGCCGCGTGCGGTCAGGGCGGCGGCGCGTTCGGCGGCCTGTGCGCGCAGGGTCTTCGAAAGGGCGTTGCCGTCAATGAGGAGGGCTGTCATGGTGGTGGTCCTGCCGGGAAGTTGGAATGCGGGCGTGCGGCGCTCGAAGCGTCGCAGCAAAGCACGCGATTATACCGTTCGCCTGCTGCCGTCCGACAGCGAATAAGCGGGAAGCGTCATGGCCGCGGCGCTCGCGCGCCGGGAGAAACGCTGCCGCCGCGCGAGTGGGCCGCATCGCGCGGGGCGGCTGGGGCTGGCTGCGGGCCGGGCGGGCAGTGCCGCCGCGGCCGGCGTTCGCTCAGGCCTGCTTCTTCGACAGCGCGAGGCGCAGCAGGTCGGCCACCGTGTTGACGTTGAGCTTTTCCATGATGTTCGCGCGGTGCGCTTCGACCGTCTTGATGCTGATCCCGAGATCGTCGGCGATCTGCTTGTTCAGGCGGCCCGCGATGATCCGTTCGAGCACCTGCTGCTCGCGCGCAGTCAGCTTCGACAGGCGTTCGCTCGCGGCACGCTGTTCCTGGACGCTCTTGCTTTCGCTTCGGGCCTTGTCGAGCATCCGCTCGACGAGCTTGCGCAGCTCGGCTTCGTCGAACGGTTTCTCGATAAAGTCCATCGCACCCTTTTTCATCGTCGAGACGGCCATCGGCACGTCGCCGTGCCCCGTGACGAAGATGATCGGCAGCGCGGCATTGTCGGCAATCAGGCGCTCCTGCAGTTCGAGGCCGCTCATGCCCGACATCCGTACGTCGAGGATCAGGCACGCGATCTGGCCGGCCTGCTGGGCAGGCTGGTACGCATCGAGGAACTGCTCGGCGCTCGAGAAGCATTGCACGCGATAGCCGTTCGCCTCCAGCAGCCAGCGCAGCGAGTCCCGTACGGCCTCGTCGTCGTCGACGACAAAGACGGTTTCCTGAGTGGTGGTGACAGGGCTATTCATAGTTCTCCCGTAACGGTATGTGATGCCGATGCCTCGCGCCCCCCTTGGCCGAGATCAGCGGGTTCCCCAATGGGCAGGCTGCAGTGGAACGTCGCGCCGGAAATGCGGCCATCCGGCTCGACGTTGTTGACCACCCACAGACGCCCCCGATGCGATTCGATGATCGAACGGCAGATGTTCAGCCCCATGCCCATGCCATCGGACTTGGTGCTGTAAAACGGTTCGAACAGGCGCTCGGCGGTCGCTTCGTCGACGCCCGGGCCCTGGTCGATCACGCGGATGTCGACGAATCCCGCCTCGATGTCGGCGACGACGCGGATCACGCCGTCCGCCGACGCCGGCTTCACGTCGGCCATCGCCTCGGCCGCGTTCTTCATCAGGTTCACGAGCACCTGCTCGATCAACACGGGGTCGACATAAATAATAGGCATTCTTGCGAGGATTTCCGTGACGATCCGGATCCTGCGCTTCCTGGCCTCGATTTCGGCGAGCCCGACCGCGTCGGCAACGATGTCCGCGACCCGCGCCGGCTGGCGCTTCGGCTCGCTGCGCTTCACGAATTCGCGGATCCGCTTGACGATCATCCCCGCGCGCAGCGCCTGCTGCGCGGTCTTTTCCAGCGCGGGCTGCAGCGTCTCCGGCGTGCCGCGGCCGCTCTTGACGAGCGCGAGCGTGCCCGAGCAGTAGTTGTTGATCGCGGCGAGCGGCTGGTTCAATTCGTGAGCAATCGACGACGCCATTTCACCCATCGTCATCAGTCGGCTCGTGAACTGCAGCTTCTCTTCCTGCTGGTGCGCGAGTTCCTGCGCCTTCTTGCGGGTCGTGATGTCGGTCGCGATCTGCATCTGCGCGAGGTGGCCGTCCACCCACTGGATGTACTGGCGGCGCACCTCGAACCACTTCTGGATGCTGTCGACGTACACCTCTTGCGCATCGGCGGTGCTGCTCGTCAGCGCGGCGGCCGGCAGGCCCGCGAACGCGTCGACCATGTCGATCGAGTCGGACGAAGCCTGCGCGCGGTCGAAGCCGCCGCCCGACAGCTCGAGATGGCCGTCCGGGCGAATGCCGAACAGGTGGCGGTAGTAGCGGTTCGCGAACAGCAGTTCGGCCTCGTCGGCGGCCAGCACCGACACCGCGGCGTCGAGGCTTTCGAGCACCGTCGTGAAGCGCTCGTGCGCGGCCGCGAGTTCCTCACGCGCGCGCTTCGGCTCGGTAATGTCGGTCATCGACGACATCCAGCCGGTCTGGCGGCCCGAACTGTCGATCAGCGGCGACACGTACAGCCGCGCATGGAACAGCGTGCCGTTCTTGCGCCGCACGCGCAGCTCGAAGCCCGAGCTCGGCGCCTTGCCGCGCAGCGTCATGTCGAGCTGGCGCTGCATTTCCGGGTAGGCGTCGCGCGGCCAGTACGGGAACGGCGCGACCTTGCCGACGAGGTCGGTTTCGTCCCAGCCCGTCATCCGGCAGAACGCGGGGTTCACGTGCGTGATGCGGCCGTGCATGTCGAGCACGCGCATGCCGATCAGCACCGAATTTTCCATCGCGCGGCGGAAGAACGCTTCCGCGTACAGCGCCTGCTGCGCCTCGAAGCGCTGGCGCGTGTGCTTCCACAGGCTCCAGAGGCTCCACAGCACGAAGCACGACAGGCCTGCCACGAGCCACACGAGCGTGTTGTTGGTCAGGTTCGTGAGCTGCGGGAATGCGTACACGCGCACGGTCAGCCCCTGGCCGGGCGGATCGAGCGGCAGGTCGTAGTGCGAGTCGCGCGGCAGGCGCGGGCGCGTCGACGTGGACGACAGCTCGCGATTGTTCGCGTCGGTGATCGAGATCTTGTACTTCGACGACAGTTCCTGCGGGATGTCGTGCTTCAGGATGCCTTCGACCGAGAACACCGCGGCGATCGTGCCGAGGTACTCGCGGTCGCCGCGCATCACGGGCGTTTGCAGCGTGATGAAGCCGTTGCCGAAGTCGTCGTAGATCAGCGGCGAATAGGCTTGGCGACGCGTGCTGCGCGCCTCGTCGTAGGCACCGCGCACGGCCTCCTGCATCTGCGCGTCGCCGGGCTTCGCGAGCCGCTGGCCGAGCAGCGGCGGATGCACGGTCGGCCAGCGCTGCACGCCGGGCGACGTATACCAGTTCAGGTAGAGGATTTCCGGATGCGTCTGCATGACGTCCGCGACGGCCATCTGGAACGCGTTCTGGTCGAGGCGGCCCGAGGCGAGATCGCGCGACAGCGCCTGGAGTTGCTCCTGCGCGCCCGTCATCGACAGGCGGATCTGCTGCTGCGCCCACGCGACGTTACGGAAGAGGGTGTCTTCCTGCTGCTGCTGTTCGCGGCGGTTGAGGCTCCACAGGATGAGGCTCATCACCACCAGGAACACGAGGATCGACAGCAGCGGCGTCAGCAAATAGGAATTGGACCACCACGGTCCGTGGTGCCAACGGGACGGCTGCGACTCCGCCGGCGGGCCCGACGGTCGCGCCGAGCGTGCGAAAAGCCGATCGGTCAACATGGCAGGATTGTAGCGCAGCGCAATACATGGAAAACCCATACCGGATATGTTGAACGGAAACGGATTTGTTCAGCCGGCGCGCGCCGGAGCGCCCCGAAATATGGGTGCAGCGCAGCAATATTTCACATTACAAGAAAAGATCTCATAATTCGAAAATTCTGTTGCGCATGCCCGCGCGCGCTCATTACAATCCGCTGGAGCTTGCCCGCAGCCGGTCGCGTCGCGTCGTCTGCACGAGAGCGATCCTCACATTCCAGGACCCAGGAGACGAGAATGTCCGCTGTACCGAACGAAGTGATGAAATATGTCGCCGCCGAACGTGACGACGACCCGCAAGAAACCGTCGAGTGGCTGGAGTCGCTCGATGGCGTGATCTCCTCCGTGGGCGCCGGCCGCGCGCATTACCTGATCGAAAAGCAGATCGAGTTCGCCCGCATGCACGGCGAACACCTTCCGTTCTCCGCCAACACCCCGTACATCAACACGATTCCGGTCGAAGCCCAGGCGAAGATTCCGGGCGACCAGGACGTCGAGCACCGTATCCGTTCGTACACGCGCTGGAACGCGCTGGCGATGGTGCTGCGTGCCGGCAAGGACACGAACGT
This sequence comes from Burkholderia sp. Ac-20344, assembly GCF_017104975.1. Taxonomy (NCBI): domain Bacteria; kingdom Pseudomonadati; phylum Pseudomonadota; class Betaproteobacteria; order Burkholderiales; family Burkholderiaceae; genus Burkholderia; species Burkholderia sp. Ac-20344. Next base: position 3,127 of record NZ_JAAGPP010000022.1, on the reverse strand, counting down.
CGGCGGTCACATCGCGTCGTTCGCGTCGGCCGCGACGCTCTATGACGTCGGCTACAACCACTTCTGGCACGCAGCGTCCGAGCAGCACGGCGGCGATCTCGTGTTCGTGCAGGGCCACTCGTCGCCGGGCGTGTACTCGCGCGCGTTCCTGCTCGGCCGCCTGAAGGAAGAGCAGCTCGACAACTTCCGCCAGGAAGTCGACGGCAACGGTATTTCGTCGTACCCGCACCCGTGGCTGATGCCGGACTTCTGGCAGTTCCCGACCGTGTCGATGGGTCTCGGCCCGATCATGGCGATTTACCAGGCGCGCTTCATGAAGTACCTGCAGGCGCGCGGCATCACGAAGACGGAAGGCCGCAAGGTGTGGGCATTCCTCGGCGACGGCGAGACCGACGAGCCGGAATCGCTTGGCGCGATCGGGATGGCGAGCCGCGAGAAGCTCGACAACCTCGTGTTCGTGATCAACTGCAACCTGCAGCGTCTCGACGGCCCGGTGCGCGGCAACGGCAAGATCATCCAGGAACTGGAATCGGAGTTCCGCGGTGCCGGCTGGAACGTGATCAAGGTCATCTGGGGCAGCCGCTGGGATGCGCTGTTCGCACGCGACAAGTCGGGCGCGCTGATGCGCCGCATGATGGAAGCCGTCGACGGCGAATACCAGACGTACAAGTCGGAGTCGGGCGCATATGTGCGCGAGCACTTCTTCAACACGCCTGAACTGAAGGCGCTCGTCGCCGACTGGTCGGACGACGACATCTGGGCGCTGAACCGCGGCGGCCACGATCCGCACAAGATCTACGCGGCTTTCCATGAAGCCACGAACACGAAGGGCGCGCCGACCGTCATCCTCGCGAAGACCATCAAGGGCTACGGGATGGGCGAGTCGGGCCAGGCAATGAACATCACGCACCAGCAGAAGAAGCTGCCGGTCGAGCAACTGAAGAAGTTCCGTGACCAGTTCCGCCTGCCGATCACCGACGAGCAGATCGCCGACGTGCCGTACCTGAAGTTCGAGGAAGGCTCGAAGGAACTCGAATACATGCGCCAGAAGCGCATGGACCTCGGCGGCTACCTGCCGCACCGCCGCGAGAAGGCGACGTCGCTGCCGGTGCCGGCACTCGACGTATTCGAGCCGCTGCTGAAAGGCACGGGCGAAGGCCGCGAGATCTCGACGACGATGGCGTTCGTGCGGATCCTGAACATCCTGCTGAAGGACAAGGCGCTGGGCAAGCGCGTCGTGCCGATCGTTCCGGACGAATCGCGTACGTTCGGCATGGAAGGCCTGTTCCGCCAGATCGGCATCTGGAACCAGGAAGGCCAGAAGTACGTGCCGGAAGATTCCGACCAGCTGATGTTCTACAAGGAATCGGAAACCGGCCAGATCCTGCAGGAAGGCATCAACGAAGCGGGCGGCATGTGCGACTGGATCGCGGCGGCGACGTCGTACTCGACGCACGGCGAGATCATGGTGCCGTTCTACATCTTCTATTCGATGTTCGGCTTCCAGCGGATCGGCGACCTGGCATGGGCCGCGGGCGACATGCGTTCGCGCGGCTTCCTGCTCGGCGGTACCGCGGGCCGCACGACGCTGAACGGCGAAGGCCTGCAGCACGAAGACGGCCACTCGCTCCTGTGGGCGGCATCGGTGCCGAACTGCGTGAGCTACGACCCGACCTTCGGCTACGAGCTCGCGGTGATCGTCCAGGACGGCCTGCGCCGCATGGTGGCGGACCAGGAAGACGTGTACTACTACATCACGGTGATGAACGAGAACTACGAGCACCCGGCGATTCCGCAGGGCGAGCACGTGGCGGCCGACATCATCAAGGGCATGTACGCGTTCAGGAAGGCCGACGCCGACAAGAAGGCGCCGCGCGTCCAGCTGCTCGGCGCGGGCACGATCTTCAACGAAGTGATCGCTGCCGCCGACCTGCTGAAGAACGACTGGGGCGTCGCCGCCGACCTGTGGAGCGTGCCGAGCTTCACCGAGCTCGCGCGTGAAGGCCACCAGGTCGAGCGCTGGAACCTGCTCCATCCGACCGAAGAGCGTCGCCTGTCGCACGTGCAGAAGTGCCTGAAGGACACGCAGGGCCCGGTCATCGCTTCGACCGACTATGTCCGCGCGCTGGTCGACCAGATCCGCGGCCAGATCGATCGCCGCTTCGTCGTGCTGGGCACGGACGGCTTCGGCCGCTCGGATACCCGCGAGAAGCTGCGTCACTTCTTCGAAGTCGACCGTCACTGGGTCACCGTCGCCGCGCTCAACGCGCTGGCCGACGAGGGCACGATCGAGCGCAAGGTGGTCGCGGACGCGATCGCCAAGTACAACCTCGATCCGTCGAAGCCCAACCCGATGACCGTTTAACGCACACGCCGTGTGATGCCGCGCGTCGCTCCCGCGAGGAGCGCGCGCGGCCATGGAGACAGAAACAGATGAGTCAAGCGATCGAAGTGAAGGTGCCGGATATCGGCGATTACAAGGACGTCCCGGTGATCGAGATCGGCGTGAAGGTCGGCGATACCGTCGAGCCCGAGCAGTCGCTCGTCACGCTCGAATCCGACAAGGCGACGATGGACGTGCCGAGCCCGGTAGCGGGCGTCGTGAAGGAAATCAAGGTGAAGGTGGGTGATTCCGTGTCGGAAGGCTCGCTGATCATCCTGCTCGAAGGCGGCGCCGCGGCGCAGGCGAACGGCGCGGCAGCGCCCGCGGCCGCACCGGCTCCGGCGGCAGCGCCGGCACCGGCTGCTGCTGCACCGGCGGCCGCACCGGCTGCAGCCGGCGGCACGCTCGAGGTAAAGGTCCCCGACATCGGCGACTACAAGGACGTCCCGGTGATCGAGATCGGCGTGAAGGTCGGCGACACGGTCGAGAAGGAGCAGTCGCTCGTCACGCTCGAGTCGGACAAGGCGACGATGGACGTGCCGAGCCCGGCCGCCGGCGTCGTGAAGGAAGTCAAGGTCAAGGTGGGCGATTCGGTGTCGGAAGGCACGCTGATCGTGCTGCTCGAAGCCGCAGGCACAGCGGCTGCGGCCCCGCAGGCGAGCGCACCGGCTAGATCGGAAGAGCGGCGGGTAGGGAAAGAGTGTCAACAATGGTGTAGAGTTCGGCGGGCGCCGGCTTATTCAA
>NZ_JAAGPP010000242.1:0-8761 GCF_017104975.1 Burkholderia sp. Ac-20344 | reverse complement strand
CCGCGGATATCAGCTTGATCCACCGTCGAGATGTACTGCTACGTCGCCCTCAGGAAATTCCGGCAACATGAACCAGAGAAACCGAAAAACCGATCCCGATTGACACCGGGAGTCATATCAGCCGTTACAGACTCACAAGGAGGGGCGTCATCAAAAATCGGTTTTGCATTGGCTGGTCAGCCGCTTGCTGACCCGACGCAATTTCCCGACGGCGAGGTGCGCCTTGCGCCACATAGTGCCGTAGTTGTGAAAATCAAAACTTCGCGTGTTGGAAAGTTCACCGCGGGCACCTACAATCTATATGCGGGTGCCTTCATGAACATAAAGGTCGCTGGAATCGAGTCCAGCCTATTGCGTGTCGATTTCCATTCGGACTACAAGAAACCCACCCGAATTACCTTCGACCGCGACTATCCCTCCACGCCACAGGAGCGCGAGCAGTGGGAGGCATACCAGCGGACTCGCCTGTCGTATTTCCCGGTAAAGCCCGGAGAGACATTCGCGGAAGACGGCCTTTACCGGGCCGTACGCACGAACTCCAGCGTTCACCGTAGCCTCCAGCTCGTTCCATTTAAGGCAGGGGCCGTTGCTACGGTCGACAGCGTGAAGATGCTGATGGAAGGGGGGAACGGCATCAGTCTTGACGGCCCGGTGCGGTGGCAGTGGGAGGGCAGTGGTCCCACGCCGATCAAGCAGTATTCGTTCGACACCATCGAAGAGACCCGGCAGTTCTGCGAGCCGGGCGCGCCATGCCCGCGTAGCGGCCGATGGCTTCCGCGCGTGCGTGAGGGCTGGAATTCCACCCATTACGACCTGACGGGAATCGTCACGCTACGGCGCGGGGACACGACGCCGGCAGTGAAACGTGCCGGCGACGACGCCGATTGGGAATGGATCGGCGCGTGACATGACCGGACGCGCCTGCATCTTCCAGCATGACCTGACCACGGCGAATGGCGTCGTGCTCGACGGTCTCGATGACATCAGTCTCGACGATCGGAAATTGAGTTATCTGGGAGCGAGGGTCCGATGCCCCGCGTGCAACACCGTCGGTCATATCGAACCTGACGGCGCGAGACCACGAGAGGACGATCTCAACGGCAAGCTGCCTGCGCTGGAAGGCGACCTCTGCCGGTGCGCCTGCCGTCCGCCACCACGCCTCGTCGCGTCGCAGCGCGACTGGACGGTTGAATAACGTAACGTGCTTTTCATGGAGGCACGATGAAATTTCGCTGGACCCCGCCTGCTCATGGCGAGTGGTCGGCGGGCGACCCCCCGCCCGTCTGGCTATATGTCGCTCTGTTCGTCCTGATCGAATGCGGCTTTTTGGCAGGTACTGTCGCGACGTGGCCGCACGAAAAAACCATGGCCTCAGAGGACTTCGTGCGAACTGCGCTGGCCGCTCCATTTGCGCTCTGGATAGCGGTCAGCTTTGCGTTATATCGGGCGATGTACGATAGTCGCGCGTTTGAAGCGGCGGTCAAGAACACAGCGCGCTGGCATTTGCTCACGAGATGGCAACGCAAGGTCCGTTCGGGCGTGGCCGTTCTCGACAGCGTGATGCTTGTGCCGGAGCCGGATCTTGCGGAGCGCATGTTGAAGCTTGAAGGCAGTCCACCAGAAAATCCCGGCAGCGTGATGCGACTCGATGGAATCGACGGAGCGGACGGCGTGTCGCGGGAGCGTGCGGTGATCGAAAAGCTGCTGACACCACTGGCGGCCCGGCTTGCCCAGGCAACCCGCGGGGGTTCGTTTGACATCGTGATGCAGTGCGAACTTGCCGAATCGTATATCGACGTGCAGGCAGTATGGGCACAATTGCAATTGCCCGGCAAACCGCGCATCCGGTGGTTGAACAACGACACGGATCCCGGATTTGCGGACATCTGGTTCGAGGGTGGCGCCGACACGGCCTATGCGGGTTCATTCGCAACAGCCGGGAATCCGGAATACCGCCTGGTGCTGGCCTGGCACCTCAACGGCGCGGAGCCGGGCGTTCGGCCGGACACTTCCGAGGCGGCGGTCGCATTGCTACTCGGTTCGCCTGCGCTCATGCAGGAACAGCCGCAATTGAAAAGTCAGGCGTGGCTGTTGCGCCAGATCGTCGCGGATGCCGACGAAGTGGACAAGGCGCTTGCACGCCTGCTCGCTGCGGAACAGGTGCCGCATGAGCGGATTCGACATTTCTGGTACAGCCGTCTCAAGGGACTGGCGCTGCACGCGATGCTGGGAGCCGTGAAGGACACCGAGCTGAAAGTGGAGAAACATGCGCTCGATTCGGCAATGGGGCCGCAAGCACCTGTCGCACGATGGCTCCTTCAGGCGCTGGCGGCCAAGATGGCGCGTTTTGGTCAAGGTGCGCAACTCGTCGCGCTGCCCCGACCGAATGGCGTCGCGCTGAATGTCGTCGTCAAGGATAAGCCGGCGGTGGACGTACTGTGGAAGTCAGAATACGAGTACGTACTATTCCCGTTGGCCGAGTTGAGCAACTGCATGGGTCTGTGGACGTTTATGATCCTGATGTCGCCCAACGAGACCTGGGGCACCTTCGAGACGGTGATTACGATTGTGATTGGCGTCGTCGTCACGCTGAGTTTTGCGTGGCGCATCTTTTTCGGACCTCGCATCTATACGGATGACGTTTTGCGCGAGTACGGATAACCCGCACGCCGGGCGCTGTCGTTTTTACACATGCGCGGCCGCGCACCAACCATTCGTTGATGTTAGCTCATCACGACTTCCTTGCTCGGTGGATGAAGTACGGGCGGTTCGATGGGCAAAAGGGACGCAAGCCGCGTGCCGGCCGGTCGCGACCGGGCACGGCGCGTGCTCGTCGCGCCGACGGGGCGCGCGGCGATCAGGCGGCGCGCAATTTTTGCATCGTCATCGCAGATAGGTACAGGAGGCCACCGTGCAAAATCAACAGGACGCACAGGTCCGCGACCCGTATCGCGGGCACGAGATACGCGTGTGGGCGCGCCGCAACGACAGCGGCGCGTGGCGCGACGAAGTGCAGGTGTATGTCGGCGGCGAACGCATCGAGCTGGTCGTGCCGGCGGCCGACGGCCCCGATTGGCTCACCGAGAACGAAGCGCTGCTCGCGGGCGTCGAGCGTGGCCGCTATCTGATCGACAAGCGCATCGACGACGATTGAGCCGCTCGGCGGCCGCGTGTCGTTACGGCGAGGGTGTGGCCGGTGGTCGTTCGCAGCCTGGCGAAACCGACGGCGATCCGGCGCAGGCGCCGTCGTCAAGGCAGGCGTTTCAGGGCCGTGCCGCAATCTCGTCGAGATGCCACAGCAGATCGGCCGGATCGTCGTACACGCGCAGCGCGCCCGCGCGTTCGAGTTCGTCGCTGCCGTATCCGCCCGACAGCAGCCCGACGCCGAGCGAGCGGCAGCGGCTGGCCGCGAGCATGTCCCAGATGCTGTCGCCGACCACGACCGTGTGTTCGATCGGCACGTTCAGTTGTGCGGCGGCCGTCAGGAACAGGTCGGGGTCCGGCTTCGCGTACTTGACCTGGTCGCGCGTGACGACGACGTTCTTCGCCGGATCGACGCCGAGCGCCTCGAGATTGATGGCAGCCGTCTCCATCCGCCCGCTGGTCGCGATCGCCCAGCGGATGCCCGCCGCCGACAGCGCGGCCAGCAATTCGCGCGCCCCCGGCAGCGGCCGGACCTGCGCGCGCAGCCGCTGGTACGCGGCCGCATGCAGCCGGGCGAGCCGCTCGACGCGCTCGGCGTCGAGGTCGCCCGACGTCTCGCGCAGCAACTGATTCAGGAACAGGCCGCCGCTCATGCCGATCTTGCGGTGGATCCGCCATACCGACAGTTCGATGCCTTCGGCATCGAGCGCTTCCTTCCACGCGAGCACGTGCTGGTAGACGCTGTCGACGAGCGTGCCGTCGAGATCGAACAGAAAAGACGTTTCAATACGCATGTGAATCTCCTGGCTCGATAGGGTTCGAGTGAACGGGTCGTGAGAAGCCGATCGGCACATTATCGGCGCACGGCCGTGTCATGACCATGTCCCGCGGCCAATCCGCGCCGCGCCGTGTCAAGCGCCGCTGGTACAATCGCGACGATCGCCGGGCCGGGTTCTCCGCGCCGCGCACCCCCAACCCTCGTTTCATCGATTCCACGTATGGCCACACCGGACGCCGTCAGTTCCAAGCACTCGTGGTGGGGTGTACTGGCCCTGGCACTCACCGCCTTCATCTTCAATACCACCGAATTCGTGCCCGTCGCGCTGCTCAGCGCGATCGGCGACAGCCTGCACATGCAGCCGACCGACGTCGGCCTGATGCTGACGATCTACGCGTGGGCGGTGGCCGTCGTGTCGCTGCCGCTGACGCTGGCTACGCGCCATGTCGAGCGTCGCAAGCTGCTGGTGTGGGCGTTGCTGGTGTTCATCGCCAGTCACGTGGTGACCGGCGTCGCGTGGAATTTCGCGGTGCTGATGGTCGGCCGGCTGGGCATCGCGTGCGCGCACGCGGTGTTCTGGTCGATTTCCGTGCCGCTGGCCGTGCGGCTCGCGCCGAGCGACCGGAAAAGCCGCGCGCTCAGCCTGCTGGCGATGGGCACGTCGATCGCGATGGTGGCCGGCATTCCGCTCGGGCGCGTGGTCGGCGAGACGTTCGGCTGGCGTGTCACGTTCCTGATCATCGCCGGCGCGGCGGGTGTCGCGTTGCTGCTGCTGCGCGCGACGTTGCCGGTGCTGCCGAGCCAGGGCGCCGGGTCGCTCAGCAGCATCGGCGTGTTCCTGCGCAAGCCCGCGCTGGTGGCGCTGTACGCGATCACCGTGCTCGTCGTGTCCGCGCACTTCACGTCTTACACGTACATCGAGCCCTTCGTCCAGAGCGTCAACCATGCGAGCAGCAGCCGGATCACGTATGTGCTGATCCTGTTCGGCATCGCCGGCATGCCGGCCGCGATCGGCTTCAACCGTATCTATCCGCACCGGCCGGACGACTTCCTGCTCGGGTCGATCGTCGCGCTGGCGGGATGCCTGCTGATCCTGTTCCCGTGCGCGCTGAACATCGTCACGCTGTCCGTGCATACGCTGGTCTGGGGCGGCGCGATCGTCTGTTTCGGCCTGGCGATGCAGGCATGGGTGCTGAAGCTGGCGCCGGAGGCGACCGACCTCGCGGTGTCGATCTTCTCCGGGCTGTACAACGTCGGCATCGGCGCGGGCGCGCTGATCGGCAACCATATCGCCAGCGACTTCGGGCTGCCGTGGATCGGCACGTTCGGCGGCGTGGTCGGCGCGGTTGCGGTCGGGATCGCGTGGCTCGCGTTGCGGCTGCATGCGAGGCAGGCGGTGGCGTAGCGCCTGCGCCGGATCACGGCGTGCGGTGGGAGCCGCCACGGCCTGCCGTCGCGCTGCGCCTGTCACGCCACCGAGTAGCCACCGTCGGCCACGAGCGCATGCCCTGACACATAGCTGGAATCGTCCGACGCGAGGAATGCGACGATCGTCGCCATCTCCTCGGCGGAACCCCAGCGTCCTGCCGGTGTCGAGGCGGCAAACGCCTGTTGCGCATCGTCCGACGGCCAGATGCCGCGGTGATGGAACGGCGTTTCGATCAGCCCCGGGCACAGTGCGTTCACGCGGACACCGCGCCTGAACCATTCGATCGAAGCGGTCTTCGTCATCCCGATCACCGCGTGCTTGCTCGCGATATAGACCGACGCATTCTCGAACCCGATGAGCCCGCCCATCGACGCATTGTTGATGATGCTGCCCGAACCCTGCGGCAGCATGATTTCCGCGGCGTACTTCATCGAGTTGAATACGCCGCGCACGTTCGGTTCGAACACCCTGTCGAACCGCTCGGCATCCTGCTCGAGCAGCGGCGCGAACACGCCTTCCGTGCCGGCATTGTTGAACGCGATGTCGAGGCGTCCGTAGGTCGCTACCGTGAAATCGAACAGCTTGCGCAGATCGTCTTCGTTCGCGACGTCCGCGACGAAGGCCTTGGCGTTGCCGCCGGCGGTCACGATTTCGTCGACCAGTTGCTCGAGCTCGGTCTTGCGCCGGGCGGAGACGACGACCTTGGCGCCGCGCCGCGCGAGTTCGATCGCGGATGCGCGGCCAATGCCGGAACTGGCGCCCGTCACCAGTGCGATGCGGCCGTCGAGTTGGGCCGGTTTCGTGCTTGCGTTCATGATGAGATTCTCCGGAGTGGTGGATGAAAGCGGCGCATGCGGCTGAGTTGAATCGGTTGCGATGCACGCTTGATGGGCATTGTGGTCGCTCGCCGGCCGTAAAAAAATGGAACAATGGCGCATTCAGAATTCCCGTATCGGGAATGAAAAAGCGCTGCCTCATGCGCGCCAGGAGGGTTCTCCGTGCTCAACCGACTCGACATCCTGAAGATCTTTTCCGCGGCCGCCGCGGCGCCCACGTTCCGGGAAGCGGCAGCGCGTCTCGGCGTGTCGCCGCAGGTCGTGACGCGCGCGGTACGCGAACTGGAGGAGATGCTGGGCGAAACGCTGTTCCACCGAACGACCCGGAGTATCCGGATCACCGCGTTCGGGCAGTCGTTCGCCCGTGACGCGCAGACGGCGCTGGCTGCGGTCGACGGGCTGTTCGGGCCTGCGACCGGCCAGGCCGACGAGCCGGCGGGCGTCGTCCGGATCACGGCGCCATCGGGCATGGGGCGTCGTTATGTCCAGCCGATCCTGAGCGATCTGATGCAGCGGTATCCGGGGCTCGTGCCCGACCTGAGGCTGTCGGACGTGCCGTCGCCGGTGGTCGACGAACAGATCGACATCGGCGTGCGCGTCGGGGCGATCGGCGACAACCGCTTCGTCGCGCGCATGGTCGGGCCGTTGCCGATGTGGATCGTCGGCGCGCCGTCGCTGATCAGGCGGCTGGGTGAGCCCAGGAACCGCAAGGAACTCGAATCGATGCCGGTGACGTGCCTGATCGATCGCGCGAGCGGACGGGCGTGGCCGTGGATGTTTCGGGGGGAACACCAGTTCGTCCCGTCGTCGCCCGCGTACCTGACCGACGATACCGAGGTGGAGATCGAGGCCATATGCGCGGGGGTGGGGCTGGGCCAGTGCTCGGAGTATCTCGTCCGGCCGTACATCGACAAGGGGCGCCTCGTGCGGCTGCTGCCCGGCCTCGACCCCGAGCCGTGGAAGCTGCACGTCTATCGGCCGCGGCGCGGCCCGATGCCCCGGCGCATCCGCGTCGTGTACGACGCGCTGGTGGCGAAGCTGGGGGAGGCGACCTGGCGAGGGGAGTCGCGGCGGCCCGAGTGACGGCGCCGGCATCGCGCAGCCGCTCGACAGGCCGGTGCGCACCGTTTATCGTGCATGCGGCGCTGTCCGTTGCCGCGCGTCGAGCGGCGTTTGCAGAGGGTCCGTCCGTCATGAATCTTTCCGCGGCCGATATCACGCCGGAGGAACTCCGGCTGTTCGGCGACATCGTCGCCCGCCTGGAAGAACTGGGGCCGGTCGTCGACGTGAGGACGGTCGTGTTGCCTGCCATCACGCAACTGCTTCGCGCGGATTTCGCCGCATCGTTCGATTGCGACGAACGAACCGGCCTGTGGCACAACGGGTTCGCGTACAACGTCGATCCGTTGCAGATTGCCCGGTACGAAGCGTGGTTCCAGCATATCGATCCGGTCACGGCGCCACTGCGCGCGCGCCGCGTCGCGACCTGCGTCGACGAGGTGGTGAGCCGCCGCGAGCTGGAGCAGACCGAGTTCTACAACGAATTCCTGCGCCGCGACGGCATGCACCACGGCATCAACGTCTATGCATTCGACGGCGCGACGCACGTCGGCGACCTGCGCATCTGGCGCGCGCAGGGGCGGCCCGATTTCACCGAGCGCGACACGCTGCTGCTGAACGGCATCGAGCCGTTTTTTCGGCGTGCGCTGCTGCGGCGGCGCCATGCGTGCGCGGGGCTGACCGAGCGCGAGAGCGACGTCGCGCGGCTCGTCGCCGCCGGTTATACCGACAAGGACGTCGCGCGCACGCTCGGTATCGGGCTATCGACGGTCCGCACGCATCTGCGGCGCGTGATGGCGAAGAAGGGCGTCGCCAACCGCGCGAGCCTGGCGGCTGCGCTGGCGTGACCGGCTGCGCGGCCGACGGCCGGGGTCATCCATTGTGATGATGGGCGTCAAAATCGGCGCGTCCTACCTTGTGACGATCCCCCGTGACGAGGAACGACGACGATGCCCACCCTGGGAACCCTGACGCTTACCGAAGCCCGGAACGCGCTCCTGCGCCGGGAGTTGTCCTGTGTCGAATACGCATACGCGTTGATCGAGCGGCACGCACGCTGGCGCTACCTGAACGGCTTCACGTGCGTCGACGATGCGCGGCTGCTCGCCGAAGCGGCCCGCTGCGACCGCGACCTCGCGACGTCGGCCACCCCGCGCGTGCTGCTGGGCCTGCCGATCGCGATCAAGGACAACATCGACACCGCCTGCCTGCCGACCGGCAACGGCACGCTGGCGCTGCACAACCGCGTGCCGCCTCAGCATGCGCCGGTCGTGGCGCGGCTGCGGGCGCACGGGGCGCTGATCGCGGGCAAGGCCAACCTGCACGAGCTGGCATTCGGCGTATCGGGCAACAACCGCGTGACGGGTGCGGTACGCAACCCGTACGACTTCAACCGGATTCCGGGCGGCAGCAGCAGCGGCTCGGGCGCGCTGGTCGGCGCGGGCGTGGTGCCCGCCGCGCTCGGGACCGACACCGGCGGCTCGGTCCGGATTCCGGCGGCGCTGTGCGGCGCGG
>NZ_JAAGPP010000241.1:0-8821 GCF_017104975.1 Burkholderia sp. Ac-20344 | reverse complement strand
GGGTTGACGCAGGCGGCGGGTGCCACCGGCACGCCCGACGCGACGCTGCGTGCCGCCGCGCGGCTCGCGACCGGCGATCTCGCGGGTGCGGCGGCTGCGTTGCCGGGTGTCGGCCATGCGGCGCTGCTCGCAAGTTACACGCACGCGTTCGATCGGTTGGTGATCGGGTTGGCGGTCGTGACGGTGCTCTGTGCGGTGGTGGTGTTCGCGTTTCTCGGCGGGCGGCGGGTGGCTGCCGAAGCGGGCGACGACACGGACGGGCACGCGCATCCCGACGTGCCGGTGCGTAGCCGGATCGAAGCGGCTTGTGCGGAGACGCACGGGCGTTGAGCGTCGCGTCGTCGCGCATGGGCGCTTCGGCCACGGTGGCCGAGGCGCCTTCGTATTGCGTCATCGTTGTTCGCATGCTGACGATCCGCCGCGCGCATCACGCCAGCACCAGCGGCGGCAGCGCCGCATCCGCCCGTGCGTGCACCCGTTCCACCTCGACCACCACATAGTGCCGCGCATCCGGCCACAGGTGCGCGCGGCTTTCCGCATCCTCGTCGATCGTCGCGCGGCCCTGCACGAGCCAGGTCGTCTGGCGCACGAAGTCGACGAACAGCAGCGCGATCTCCGGATTCACGAGCAGGTTGCCGATCGTGTTGAACAGGTTGTTGCCCGCGAAATCCGGCAGCACGAGCGTGCACCGGTCGGGCATGTCGACGAGCGGCTCGAACGAGCCGTCCGCGCGTGGCTGGCGGCCGCGGTACGAGCAGTCGCCGTTGCCTGCCGCGTCGGCGGTCGCGACGATCAGGAACGCCTGCTCGCGGATGAACGCGATGGCGTCGTCTGTCAGGGGGCCGCGGTCGTTCATGGGGGCGGTCGGCGCTCACGCCGTTGCGTGGGAATGCGCGATGCGCACGCAAGCGACATGCCACGCATCGCGGCCGGCATCCGCGCGGCGGCGCGCGTGCGCATTGTGGAAATTTCGAACACCGGCCCGGCTGCTGCGCAATCGCGCTGTTCAGAATCGGTACACCCGCCGTGTTGTGTCGGTGAACACGGCACGGTGGCACGCGGGCCGGCGGTGGTCGCCGTGCTTCCGTCCTGTTTGGCACGCATGTTGCGTAAATGGGTGCAGCGCAGTCCAACCGGCGCTGCACTCACACAAGCACGATGAACAGGAGACATGTATGAACCCGTTTGACCTGAAGCAACTGGGCCTCGACGTCGAATACCCGTACCGTCAGCAGTACGACAACTACATCGGCGGCAAGTGGGTTCCGCCGGTGAAGGGCGAGTACTTCGAGAACGTGTCGCCGATCAACGGCCAGCCGTTCTGCCGCGTGCCGCGCTCGGGCGCCGATGACATCGAGCTGGCGCTCGACGCCGCGCATGCCGCACGCCGCAAGTGGGGCAAGACGTCGGTAGCCGAGCGCGCGAACCTGCTGCTCGCCGCCGCCGACCGGATGGAAAAGAACCTGAAGCTGCTGGCCGTGGCCGAGACGATCGACAACGGCAAGCCGCTGCGCGAGACGATGGCGGCCGACCTGCCGCTCGCGGTCGACCACTTCCGCTACTTCGCGGGCTGCATCCGCGCGCAGGAAGGCGGTATCTCCGAAATCGACGACAACACCGTCGCGTACCACTTCCACGAGCCGCTCGGCGTCGTCGGCCAGATCATCCCGTGGAACTTCCCGCTGCTGATGGCCGCATGGAAGCTCGCACCGGCGCTCGCGGCCGGCTGCTGCGTGGTGATGAAGCCGGCCGAGCAGACGCCCGCGTCGGTGCTTGTGCTGATGGAACTGATCGGCGACCTGTTCCCGGCCGGCACGATCAACATCGTGAACGGCTTCGGCAAGGAAGCGGGCGAAGCGCTCGCGACCAGCAAGCGGATCGCGAAGATCGCATTCACCGGCTCGACACCGGTCGGCAAGCACATCCTGCGCACGGCGGCCGACAACCTGATCCCGTCGACGGTCGAACTGGGCGGCAAGAGCCCGAACGTCTTCTTCGCCGACGTGCTCGACCAGGACGACGCGTTCCTCGACAAGGCGCTCGAAGGGCTCGCGATGTTCGCGCTGAACCAGGGCGAAGTGTGCACGTGCCCGTCGCGGATCCTGATCCAGGAATCGATCTACGAGAAATTCATCGAGAAGGCCGTCGCGCGTGTCGAGCGCATCAAGGCCGGCCACCCGCTCGACCTGCAGACGATGATCGGCGCGCAGGCATCGCAGCAGCAGCTCGACAAGATCCTGTCGTACATCGACATCGGCCGCGGCGAAGGCGCGCAATGCCTGACGGGCGGCGAGCGCACGGCGCCGGCGGCCGAACTCGGCACGGGCTACTACGTGAAGCCGACGATGCTGCTCGGCAACAACAAGATGCGCGTGTTCCAGGAAGAGATCTTCGGGCCGGTCGCGTCGGTGATGACGTTCAAGGACGAGCAGGACGCGATCGAACTCGCGAACGACACGTTCTACGGGCTCGGTGCGGGCGTGTGGACGCGCAACGGCACGCGTGCATACCGGATGGGCCGCGAGATCGAGGCCGGCCGCGTGTGGACCAACTGCTACCACCTGTATCCCGCGCACGCGGCGTTCGGCGGCTACAAGCAGTCGGGGATCGGGCGCGAGACGCACAAGATGGCGCTGTCGAACTATCAGCAGACGAAGTGCCTGCTGGTGAGCTACCAGGCCGAGGCGCTCGGGTTCTTCTGATCGCCGCAGCGGTGGCGAAGCGCCGGGGACGGCCGGTCGGCAGCGCAACGCCGGCCGGACCGGTCGCCGGTTGCCGGCAGTGACGGGCGCGGCGCGCGCGTGGATGCGGTGCGCCGACGCCGGTCACCCGGCACTTCGCCATTTTCGATTTCGACATTCGACACCCGGCGCGGGCCGCGCATCGTCGCATCCCGTGCCGGAAACGATACCGGCAGCCGCATGCTTGCCGCGGCCTGGCGCGCCGATGCGCGCGACGAAAACCAGCGACGGAAACCAGCGACGGAAACCAGCATGGCAGAACTGCCCCGATCCTTTCCGCGCCACCCCGTGTTCCACGCGGGCGAACTCGACGCGCAACATCGCTTCGGCGTGGCCGACGAAGCCGAGCGGATGAGCGACGTGGTGACGACGCGCGTCAGCATCGGCGTGCGGCAGTTCGTCGAGTCGCAGCCGTTCATGTTCGTCGGCACCGCACGCGGCGCGCACCCAGCTGTGACCTGCGACATCGTGCAGAGCAGGCGTGACGCGGACGGCGATCTGCTGCCGGTCGTCCGCGTGATCGACACGAAGACGCTGCGGTTCGCGTTGCCCGCCGTAGGCGACGGTGGCCGGATCGACGCGGCAGCATGCGACGGCAGTGGCGTCGGGTTGCTGTTCGTCGACTTCGTGCGCGGAATCCGCTACCGGATCAACGGCCGCGCGACGCTGCGCGCCGGTCTGCCGGCCGCGGACGCCGCGCCCTGGCCGGCCGGCAGCCCGATCGTCGAACTGGCGGTCGCGCAGGCGTACGGCAACTGCGGCACGCGGGTCGTGCGGCTGAAGCCGGCCGGGTAGCCGGCAAGGGCGGGGCGTCCGGCATGCGCGGTCGTCGCGCGGATCGCACCGGCGGCGTGCGCGGCATGCTGCGTTCGGGTGCGCCCGGATGGCGCGCACCGGCCGGACAACGTGGAATGACGGGCCGTTCGCCGAACCGCGCGGTTCGGCACGGGACTTGCGTGACAGGCGCGGTTCCGGGCAGGTGATGGAGGACACGATGGACCAACACGTGGCGTGCAGCGAAGAACCGACGGCCGAAGACACGCGGCGCAACGCGCAGGGCGACGATGCGCTGGCCGGGCAGGCGGTCGTCAGCGTCGCGCATGACGCCGACGAGCAGGCGCGCAACCTGATCGGCTGGCGGCAGACCTACGACCAGCTCGCGGCCGGCCGCTTCGTCGGCACGCTGACCGAGCTGCCGCTCGACACGATGAAGCTGTTTCGCGAATCGACGAGCCACCTGCTGCGCCAGGCGTGCGAGGTGCGCGGCGATGCGTACTGGTTCGGCATCCCGCTCGTGTGCGACGGCACCGCGCGCGTCGATGCGTGCCGCATCGGGCCCGGCGCGCTCGCGTTCCGGCCCGGCAACGTCGAATTCGAGCTGGTGACGCCCGCGCAGTTCTCGATCTACGGCGTCGTCGTGCGCGGCGACGTGCTGCGCCGCTATGCGGAAGAGGTCGAGCGCCGTGCGCTCGACGAGCGGCTGTTCACGCAGCGCGTGATGCAGGTCGGCGATGCGCGGCTCGCGCGCCTGTGTGCACTGCTCGGCCGCCGGCTCGACGGGGCGGTGGCGATGGCCGGCCCGCTGGCCGACGCGCAGCGCGACGACCTGCAGGCCGAGGTGCTGGCCGCGCTGTTCGATGTGTGCGCGCAACCGGCCGACGACGGCAGCGGCGGGGCGCCGTCGACGCGCCGCTGGATCGTCGAGCAGGCGCGCGACTACGTGCTCGCGCACCGCACGCGCCCGGTCGGCGTGCCCGAGCTGTGCGAGCAGTTGCACGTGAGCCGGCGCACGCTGCAGTACTGTTTCCAGGACGTACTCGGCATGGCGCCCGCCACGTATCTGCGCACGCTGCGGCTGAACGGCGCGCGGCGCGACCTGTGCGGCCGCGCGGCCGGCTCGGTGCAGGACGTGGCGGAGGCGTGGGGCTTCTGGCATCTCAGCCAGTTCGCGACCGACTACCGGCGGCTGTTCGGCAAGCGGCCGTCGGAGACGCTGCGCGACCGCGCGGCGATGGTCGCGGTGGGGTGAGCGCGGAGGGCGGCAGTCGAAGCGGTTTCAGTCTCAGTGTCGGCTCCGGCTCCGGCTCCGGCTCCAGTGCAGGTGTATGCACGCCGCTTCGCGTTCGACCAATGCGATTGGCACGCCGCGCGCTATTCCCCTATTCGGCCGTAGCCGTCGCGTCGCGCGGCGCGGGCCAAGCCAGCGAATCCCAGTCGATTGCACGATAGGCGGCTTCGACCGCCGCGAGATCGGCCGGCCGCTCGCTGCGATGCAGTCCGTGCAGTTCGGCCGGCAGGTCGAGCGCGACTGGCATGCAATGTGGATAGTCGCGCACGCGCAGCGCCGGCCCGATCGTCGTGAAGCACGCGAGCGTCGGCACGTCGAAACCATCGGCGAGATGCAGCGCGGCCGTGTCGGGCGCGAACAGCAGGCTGGCCCCCTTGACCCATGCAATGAATCGGGCCGTATCGCCGGCCGCATCGGCGCTTACGTCGACATAGGCGGGATGCGCGACGGGCCCGAACCCGGCCACCGGCAATCCGTAGCGTTGCGCGAGCTGCTCGACGAACGTGGCCCGTAGCGCGGGCGGCACGCTGCGCAACGCAGTGCTCGCGTTCGGGCAGAACAGCACGTACGGGCGCTGCCATTGCGCAGGCAACGCCGGCAGCGGCAATCGCGCGAGCCAGCGGTTGCGCCTGGCCGACGCCGGCACCGACGCGGGTTCCACGCCGAGCGCGTCGAGGAAGAAATCGATCATCGGCAGCCGCGCGAACGCGGGCCAGTACAGGTGATTGCCGACGTCGATGCACGGCGCGTCCGCCGGCAGCGCGTCGGCGGGATACGGCAGCACGCGCGACGGCGCGACGATGTCGGCCGCGAGTGTATACAGCGCATCGACATAGTGCGGCGCGCGGGCCGGCCGGTACAGCGTGAAACGCAGGCCCGGGTGCGCTGCGCGCAGCGCGGCGAGGGCGGCGAGCCCGATCACCGAGTCGCCGAGCGTGACGCCCATCCCGTTGATCACGTGCACGTGCCGTACGCCGTCATAGTCGAGCCGGAACGGCCGGTGTGCGGCGTGCAGCAGGCCGCGCGCGGGCGCGGCCGGCACGTGGCCGACGGCACGCGTGCCGTCGTGCTCGAGGTCGTACGGCGCGACGAGCGTGCCGTCCGGTGCGAGCAGCGTGCCGGGGAGTGTGAGCGCGTCGTCGTGCGACAGCGTACCGCCGGGTGGCGCGGTGTGCGTGTCCATCGTCATCCGCCGCGTGCGCGGCGGCCCTGTTCGCGGATCTGTTCGAGTGTCGCGGCCGGCGTGCTGGCGTCCTGCGGGATGCGGATCTCGATCAGCGCGGGCAGCCCGCAGGTCAGCGCGCGTTCGAGCGCGGGCGCGAAATCGGCGGTGCGCTCGACGGTCTCGCCATGCGCGCCGAACGCGCGCGCATACGCGGCGAAATCGGGGTTCGTGAGCCCGGTGCCATGCACGCGCCCCGGGTAGTTACGCTCCTGATGCATGCGGATCGTGCCGAAATGCCCGTTGTTGACGACGATCACGACGATGTTCAGCCCGTACTGCATCGCGGTTGCGAGCTCGTTGCCGGCCATCATGAAGCAGCCGTCGCCCGCGAGCGCAACGACGGCGCGCGACGGGTACAGCGACTTCGCGGCTAGCGCGGCGGGCACGCCGTAGCCCATCGCGCCGCTCGTCGGCGCGAGCTGCGAGCGGAAGTGCCGGTATGCGAAGTGGCGATGCAGCCAGATCGCATAGTTGCCGGCCCCGTTGGTGAGGATCGCGTCGTGCGGCAGGCGCTCGCGCAACTGCACCATCACGTCGCCGAGCTGGACGTCGCCGGGCATCGGCAGCGGCGCATGCCATTCGCGATACGCGCGATGCGCGTCGGCGGCGGTGCCTGACCACGCGGGGTGCTCGGGCGCCTCGAGCGTGGCGAGCGGCGCGGCGATCTCGGGCATGCCCGACACGATCGGCAGGTCGGCCGCATACACGCGGCCGAGCTCGTCCGCGCCCTGGTGCACGTGGATCAGCGTCTGCCGGGTCTTCGGGATGTCGAGCAGCGTATAGCCGCCGGTCGTCGCCTCGCCGAGGCGCGGCCCGATCGCGAGCAGCAGGTCGGCATCGCGGATGCGCTTCGCGAGCGCTGGGTTGATCCCGAGCCCGACGTCGCCTGCGTAGTTCGGATGTGCGTTGTCGATCGTGTCCTGGTAGCGGAACGCGCAGGCCACCGGCAACTGCCAGCGCTCGACGAAGGTGCGCAGGTTCGCGCACGCATCGGGCGTCCAGCCGCTGCCGCCGACGATCGCGAACGGCCGTTCGGCGCGCGCGAGCCGCTCGCGCAGCTCGTCGAGCTGCGCGGCCGACGGCGCGGCCGCGACGCGTTTCGCGGCCGGCACGACGGGCTGCGGCGCGCATGCTTCGGACAGCACGTCCTCCGGCAGCGCGAGCACGACAGGGCCCGGCCGGCCGGACGTCGCGACGTGGAAGGCATGGCTCAGGTATTCGGGGATGCGGCGCGGGTCGTCGATCTGCGCGACCCATTTCGCCATCTGGCCGAACATCCGCCGGTAGTCGATTTCCTGGAAGGCTTCGCGGTCGAGGTGCTCGCGCGCGCACTGGCCGACGAACAGGATCATCGGCGTCGAATCCTGGAACGCGGTGTGCACGCCGATCGACGCATGGGTCGCGCCGGGCCCGCGCGTGACGAACGCGATGCCGGGGCGGCCGGTCAGCTTGCCGACGGCCTCGGCCATGTTCGCGGCGGCGGCCTCGTGGCGGCAGACGACCGTCTGGATGCGCGCGGTGTCGTCCGCCAGCGCATCGAGTACGGCGAGGAAACTCTCGCCCGGCACGCAGAACACGCGTTCGACGTGATTGGCGAGCAACGCATCGACGAGCAGTCGCGCGCCGGTGGTGGCGGGCTGCTCGAGATCCTTGGAATGCGACATGGGCTGCCGTCTCCCTGGGTAGCGGGACGTACAGCTTACGCCGGTTGGCCGGGCGTCGGTATGCCGGCCGGTGAAAAGTGTCGGAACAAGGGGGGATTCGTGGTGAGTGCTTCAAGTTCGACCGAACGGCCAGCTTGTGCGCGAGCCCCCCGACGCTGAAGAATCAGGCACTACGAATGTCGAGCCGGCCCGCTTGCCGTGGGCGCGGCGGATGGGGCCGTATCCGGAATGCACGGAATGGCGTGCCGGCGTTCGCTTTCGAATCGATCCCAGGGTGAGCGTACATGTACACACATGGATTTACATCGTCGGCCAAGCGGATATACTGTACATCCACAGTACATCCGGATGTTGGGAGCGACATGCATATGACGAGGGTATTTCGGAACGGCAACTCGCAGGCCGTGCGAATTCCTGCCGACCTGGCCTATGAACGCAGCGATATCGAACTGGAAATCGAGCGCATCGGTGACGAAATCCGTATTCGGCCGGCGCGGCGGCCTTTGACTCAGGTACTGGAGAAGTTCGCGAAATTCGGGCCGGATTTCATGGCCGAAGGGCGTGGCGACCAGGAGCAGGCCGAACGTGAGGGTTTGTGATGCCGCGCTTCATGCTCGACACCAACATGTGCATCTATCTGATGAAAAATCAGCCGGAGCAGGTCGCCAGACGATTCGCGCAGTGCTACACGGGCGACGTCGTCATGTCGGCGATCACCTATGCGGAGCTCGAGTACGGCGTGACCGCATGTGCGAGCCCGGCGCGCGAGCGCCGCAATCTCGCCGCATTGATCGAGGATATTCCCGTCGCGCCTTTCGACGCCGCGGCAGCGCAAGCGTACGGCCCGGTTCGCGAGGCCACTCGCGAGCGGAAGAAGGACCACCTCGACAAACTGATCGCCGCTCATGCGGTGTCGCTTGATGTCGTCCTCATCACCAACAATGAGCGGGATTTCGTCAGCTATCCGGGATTGCGACTGGAGAACTGGCTGAACGACTGATATGACTCCCGGTGTCAATCGGGATCGGTTTTTCGGTTTCTCTGGTTCATGTTGCCGGAATTTCCTGAGGGCGACGTAGCAGTACATCTCGACGGTGGATCAAGCTGATATCCGCGGGTTGGG
>NZ_JAAGPP010000240.1:0-8843 GCF_017104975.1 Burkholderia sp. Ac-20344 | reverse complement strand
AGACAGCTACAGACTGAAACAGCAACGCCAAGCCGGCCACGTTTCGTCATCGAAGAGGTAACGACTGGCTCAGTTTTACTTTGCGCGATCAGGCGCGAAGTGGCTCAAATTTCAAATGCGTTTGACACCAATGCCGCATCGACCACCTCGACGCTCAGCAGTTCCGTGCTTGGCACGCTCGGCGCAACATCCAGTGCAGGGACGACCAGCTTGCCTTCACGATATTGCTTGCGCCATCCGAACACCACATTGGCGTTGATGTCGTGCCGTCGCGCAACAATCGACACCGACATGCCAGGCTCCAACGTCTCCCTGATCACCTGCTGCTTGAATTCTTGCGAGTACGTGCGATGGGGATGGGCTCGATTCCCTGCGTTCGACATGGCTGACTGGCTCCGTCAATCTAAACGCGCCCATCATGCGTTGGAAAAATCAGCATTGGAAAACGGTCCGGCCGAGCCGCTTACAGATCGAACGCTTCTTTGCGTTGATCACCGACAAGGCAATCCGTCGTGGCTCGTTCGGCTCGGTCAAACAACTGATCAAGCGAATCGATCAATTCGTCTCCCACTACAACGAAAACTGCAAGCCGTTCGTCTGGACCGCGTCAGCCGACTCCATCCTCGAAAAGCTACATCGACTTTGTTCGCGAATCAGTGGAACAGGACACTAGACCGTCTTGTACATACTGTTCGCTTCATGAGCAACCGTAGTCTTGCCATCTCACGGCATGTTAGGTGCCACACGGCAGCGGCGGGCGGGTATCGCCGGGCCAACAATCTGAGGCAAAGGTGCAGCCGCGACAACAAAGGCTCGCGTCAATCATGTGTATCTGACAACGGGGGTCTCTGCGGTCCATAACATCACGGTGAGCGCAGTGGTGAGGTGTTTCGTCGATGAAGAGGGCCCTCGGGATCGCCAATGCAGGCCTAGAAATCGCAGATGGTCCTGCTGCCAGGCGGACGAAATTGCAAACGCTCCATTTATGGAACCTGCAGTCCACATCGGGGACAGTTTTAACAAAGTGAGTCGCTTGGCCAGTAACGATGATCCAATTATCACGCTCTCGGGGATTCGAACGCGCGAGCGGCCGTGTGACCGACGGTTTGTTCATCGGTTCGGGCGGGAATCCCGGAAAATCGACAATCGGCGCGGGTCGAAGCTCAATGTCGAGCTGCGCTCCCGTTCGTGCCAGTAGCGCCGCGGCGCCGGCAGCCAGCCTTTCGACGTGCGGACCTAGAGAGAGTTCGTCCGTTGTCTCGTCCTTCGTGTACTCGAGCAAGGACTCCTCAGATTCCTCGAGCACCGTCAGGAGCATGTTGTCCGCCCCACGCAGTACCAGCGCGGGATAGAC
This sequence comes from Burkholderia sp. Ac-20344, assembly GCF_017104975.1. Classification (NCBI taxonomy): domain Bacteria; kingdom Pseudomonadati; phylum Pseudomonadota; class Betaproteobacteria; order Burkholderiales; family Burkholderiaceae; genus Burkholderia; species Burkholderia sp. Ac-20344. The sequence goes on along the minus strand of NZ_JAAGPP010000240.1, from coordinate 7,489 downwards.
CGATACGCGTGGCTTTCGCCCAAAGATGGGTGTTCCGCTTGCTTCGTAGCTCACATGAATCGCGTGAAAACATGCGACGACCAAGTCCTTTGTGAGATAGCTCAAGACCTGAGTAGGCCGCACGTTGAAGGGGGTCTCTGCGGCGAGAGCGTTCTTCGATATCAGCCGAAATATTTCGCTGGCTTGAGCCTTGAAATTCTGCTTATGAAAGATCTTGATCTTGACGTCTTCGACGGTGCCTTCAACGAAGGCCTGTACTGGGTCAACGAACACGACGATCCATTGACCACTTGTGATCACGGCTCTGGGCAGAGTGTGGCCATATTTGTCTTTCAGACCTTTAACGTAGCCGCCTACTTGATCGATGTAGTCATGCCATTGCCCCGCTATCGGAGAGCCTTTCGCCTCCCCACCGCTTCTCCAATGATTGATTCCATCACCCAACAGGGTTGGGGCCTCATAAGCAACTTTCCTTCGCGGCTGCAGAAACGCCTTGTCCCAAGCTTTGGCCTCAATGAGTAAGGCTGGAGCATTGGTGTCTGCTCTGACACCAAGATAGTCCATAAACGTGGTCGTCTCGCCCTTGAGACGAGCCTCTTCAGCCATGTCCCCACCCAAGCCGAGCGACCAACCAAGCAGCTCGACGAGCTCATCTAGGAAGTGAACGCGAGTCGTGTGTTCATGAGGATCGCCTGCCTCCGCGCCGGCGAACTCAGGGCGCGCGTCGGCAGCGATCGACGCATCGAAGCGATCAATCAGATCGGCAAATCGTTCGATGAACTCTGCCTCTGTGACTTCGCGAATCACTGGAGCAGCTCCGGCAGACGATAGAGCAGCTTTCTGGCCGACGGCCACCCTGCCTCCATGAAGATCTCGAGGCAATCCACGAGCGCCTGGCGTCGTTCTTTAGCCCCAAAGATTTCCTTGCTATCCGCCAGGAAGCTGCTTATGAGGCGCACCATCAGTTCGGTACCCAACGGTTCGTATTGGTAACCGCCCTTCGCACCGCCTCCTCGAATCGCACGCGCGGTCAGATCGAAGGCCCGCTCCGGGTCCTGCGGGGCCAGAATCTCCACCAATTGGAGAAGTTGGTAAATGGTGTGCGGCTGTGCTTGATCGGCGATCAGCTCGAGCGTCGAGGCTACTTCGCGCAAGTAAATTTCACACCCTGCATCGTCGATGCCCGTACCGCCGTTGACTCGACCGGTCGCGAAATAGAGCTGCATGGCTGCCTTGTCGACGAGCTCGATGCACGCTCTCAATCTCGGCACCTGGTCGTCCTGAACAGCAACGCTCGGGTCATACGTTGCAAGTGGTCCACTGGCAGCAACTACGATTCGGTGAAGAAGGGCTTGGGCCCGATGCCGAAGCGCACTGTCCTCTGATTGACCAGGGTGCAGGCCCAGCACGACTGCATCACGGAGCGTGAACACAATCGTTCCGAGCTGTTCGCTGTGCACAGACGGGTCGTCCAGCCATCTTGACAGGACGGCCTCCGCTGAGGCTTTCTGATGGGTCACCGAAAGAATCGCAACGATGTCAGCCAGAGACGCTTCAAGATCAGCCTGCTTCGCCGTACCGCTGTACCGCGCAAGGAGTGCAAGAATCAGCCGTTCGCTGCGGTCGGGCTCGACATGAATGACCCGTCGCAGCACATTGACGGCGGAGCCCAAGACCGCAAAGTTGCTCTCTCGTTCAAGACGAAGTTCGAGGCGCAGCCAGAAACCAGCCCGATCGAGTTCCCACAATCGAATAAGATGCTCGACCGACTGAGACCGCGCTGCCGGATGGCGATCATCTAGTAGGCGATCAATATCCTCCGCAAGTCGTGGGTACAGATCGGCCCGCTGCAGACAAACGTCCAGCACTGCCGTTGCGGCCTCAATGCGAGCGGCAGGCCCGCCCCAGGACTGGGACTGTTCGTATTGAGACTCCGTCTCGTCGGTAACCTCCGGATTGTCAGAGGTAGCCGCTATCCGAACAAGCGCAAGATAACGATCAGTCGGATCGAAATCCTCCCCGACAACTAAGCGCTCGCCCTGCGCAAGTTGTCCACACCCCTGGCCGATGACGCCTTCGCCATGGCTACGCAGCGTTTCGTCCAAGTCAGGAGCATCCAGGCCACGAACGATTGCCTCGAGCAAGTCGAGCGCGCGCGCCGTATCGATTTCGTCGTTCGATGGGCGACCAGGCTTGGCCTCCATGTAGTCCCGGGCCGCCTCGATGGCTTCCATGACGGTGATATTCGACTGCCTATCTCTATCCAGGTCTTCGATCCAGAAGAAGGGTTTGGACTCACCAAATCCGCGTGTGATCCGAAATGGACGCTCGTTTCGACGGGCGCGCTCGACCGATTCCGCCGAGGTGGCCACAAGGGTCGCACGTGCACTCTCCGTGACGAGTTGATCAGGTCCGATGATGCTATACAGTCGCTGGATCAGGCGTTCCCTCGCTGCTTCCGGTGCTGTATATGCTTCCATTGCGAAGGTTGTCACCGAAGTTTCGAGAGCTTCCCGCTCAGCCATGCTGCGTCGCCCGTACCCGTGGGCGACGAGGTCGATCGCATCCTTCTGAGTGTCGATATTGGAGAGCCAGGCTTCATCTGCCGCAATTGGCCAAAGCAGGTCGATCAAGCTATCGTTGCGTCGCACTGCCGCGAGGAAGAGCCTGGCCCATGTCAATGCCCATGGTGATGAAGTCGATATCTGTTCTGCAACCACGCGAGCATCGGACTCGGGCAACATAACAAATGCAGGCAGGAACTTCGCGATTAGGGCGTCGCCATCCCGGCCATGCATGTAATCAGGGTCGCCAGCCCAGATGTGACTCAGGTCTGTTTCAAGTCGGACAGTCCGGCCATCGATCGTTCGGGTGATAACTTCGCGCTCTGCCGGCTTGTGCTCCTGTCGTATGTAGTGGTCTACCGATTCCACAAATGCTCGAGTGGCCACTTGAGGGTGATTTTGTAAAAACGTCGGGAAGAACTCACACAGCGAGAACAGCGCCATGCCGTAGTCCTGCCTAGAGTTCGACGTCAGAGATAAGATCTGACTTCGACCGCCCATGCTGGTAGTGACATCGTCTTTGACCGTGCCTGCGTACGTCCTCGAATACACGGTCGCAGCGAAATCAGGATCGACGTCGGTCAGTTTGGAAATCTCACGGCAGAGCGCTGGAACGTCCTCCCAGTTGTGTGCATCGGCGCGCTGAGGTTCGAAGATTCGTTCTAAGAGCGCTCGAGACTCCGAAGGCGCAGTCGGGTAAGTGGCGACGACATTGGGAATGGCTAGCGCAGCATCGATTCTCGACTCAGGATGGTCGAACACGAATCCCAACAGCGCTCTTGCCGCAAGACCGACAGCCTCACCTGTCTGAGACGGATGCGCCGTGTTGATCAAGAGGTAAAGCAGCGTCCTCAATGGGAAAGGAACTCGCTCGACACTGGCAGCAAGTTCACCGGCGAGCGAGACCCATGGTGTGAGACTCACATTCGGACGGTCTTCTAGCCGCACCGCCAGCGCAGACACCACGTGCCAAAGTGCCGTAGGCACCATGTCTCGACCGTCGGCGACATGCTTTGCGATGGCGTGAGTGTCTTCAGCATTCTCCGGCAGCTCTGCGCTGAGTCTTCCAGCTACGCTGCGAAGGATTGGGTCTCCCTCCGGATTGGCGACCATCCTTTCGACGGCGATCCAATAGCGCTCATGATCCGGCTGTGCCCCCCAGAGCTCCTGCAGCAAGAAGCCCATCGCTGGCGCAAGCATCAGACCAAGCGTCTGAGCTTTCAGGTACTGCACCTCGCCTGAAACGAGTCCATCGACGTCCATCAGAAGTCGCGACGCGGCATAGTCAAACAGAAGATGGTGACGGAATTGGATAAAACGCTCGTTCTCGACCTTGGCTAACACGCCCTTGAGAAGAAGTGCATCCAATGCATCGGGTGCCGTGGCAGCGATGACATGCGTCTGGGCTCGCAGCGCTCGGTTATTGACCATCGTCTCAACAACTAGGCGCAAGCAAGCTTCGGCGCCGGAGCCCAATGGCGTTACCCGGTGCTCCCAGTACAGCCTCAGCAGGCCCGCTTGGTTAGCCAGCTCGCGAAGTGCTTCAGCACCCATCCCTGTGCGGAGCAACTCGCCGATGAGACGCGTGTTGAAAGGCACAAGTGAAAGTTGTTGAAGCTTCGTTGGGGCGCCATCGAGGGCGGTACGGAGTTCTGGCGCTTGGTTCAGTACTTGGTCGAACTCTTCCTCCGACCATTCAGGCACAACCAGATGCCTCACCGTTGGGAACGCGGCATCCTGGTAGTCCGGGTTGGCAGGGCGGCCTGCGAACAACTCACGGAATCGGACGCCCATACGCAGGTCGAATGTCCGTATCGAGGCGACGACTTTCCAGCGGCCCTTCAAGGCGAGAACGCGCTCAATCAGTGTTCGGAACGCACCTTCTCCCTGTCCGCCACGAGTAGCGTCGAGGGCATCGACGACTAGCCATCCACCCGATGGGCCGTCCCAGGCTTCGAGCACTTTAACCAGATCGTGTTCGAGATCCAGTTCGTTCTTCAGTCCAACCAGGTCTTGAACGCTATAGCGGTCGACCGCGAGTTCGACAACGTCTCCATGGCTCCTCAACTCACGGGCCAGCGCGTTAATGACAGCGCTCTTGCCGGCACCGGGCTCGCCAATCAAGAGGAGCGATCCATCCTGAGCCGCGGCTAAGGCGGCTGCCTGGCACTCCCGGGTGATTCGGATGACACCCTCGGTTCGCTCGATCTGTTCGTAGGGCTGCAAGTCGGCGGCAATTTGCGCCGAGTGCTCCCTAAGCTTGCGGATATCATTTTCGAAGCGCGGCGGCGCAGACAGCGGCACTTGCGCATGCATGACGGCTTGCCGCAGTTGAGGTAAGTCGCCACCGCTTCGCTCGGTCATCCAGCGCTGGCTGATCTGCGTCAGCGCAGTGATCAAAGGTCGAGCCTGATCCGTCGTTGTCGCCGTCCCCGCCAGCCCCTCCATGACATTGGCGTACGCCCCTGCCGGGTCGAACGTCATCACTCTCACAAGCTGTGCAACACTTCGAAGCACGGTCGGACTCCATGGTTCGGCCGTAGTGTTGCCCCAAGCCTCACGCATGCATGTCTCGAACACCTCAAGTGCCTTTTGCTGATCTTGCGTCATCGCACGTGGTGATGGCTGCGAGTAAGACCTTAGCGCAGCCGGGAGATCTACGCGAATTGAAGCGGGCGCCGTGGGCCCTACTGCCAGCACGAGTCGATCCTTGCTCGGATCGAGGCAGCGATCCCAAAGTTGTTCGCCCTGACCATCGCGGCAGACAAGCCAGTGTCGAATGAACTGCTGGATGGTCTTTGCCAAGCCGCCATCAGACCCGGACGAGAGGTTCACGGTCGTCTTGGCCTGCACCGCGATGAACCCATCTTTCGAGGTTGCCACCAGGATATCGTCCACCGGTGCCTCGGTCTCGAAGCGAATCCAGACAGGAACGGCTGCCCCCAATTCCAGTACATAGTCGACCGGAACTTGGGCAAGCAACTGCAAGCCGAAGAGCGCCCCAAGCTGGGCCTGAAACCCAGTACCCCCTGCTGCTGCAGCGCCACCGCTGGGGATACCGCGGGAACTAGTCGGATGCTGTGAGGTTGCCAAGTTGACTCGCTAAAGTTGACTTCGGGGTATGGCCGCCGTGATTGTACAAGGCGAACTGCTCTCAGTCGGGTAGACAGGCCGCGCCCTCGTCTAAATAAGGTATCGCCCAAACTAGCGGCAGCGTGTCAAAAAGCTTTCGATCACTACAAACGCCGCGCGAGGATAACCATGGGGGCTCAGGCACTCGCCTGTGATTTTTCATCGTTAGGTAGCTTTGGGCCGCAAAACTGCCATTCGTACTAGTCGCGGGCGCGACGTTAGTAAAGTAGGCCATAGTTGCCGCCGGCCGATGATGCGACGCACATCGCCGACCCGAGTCGTTCGCACCAGGTCAACGATGCTCAGATCCAGGCGGTCACCGCCCACTGCTCGCGGAGCGATTGAGATTACTCTCACTGAACCCCAGTTGACGCTGTGGCAGATAACCCGCCTACCGTTGGAAGTCGAGGATACCCAAAAGAGCGAGCATAAAAAGCAGAAAGCCCTCATACCGAGGGCCTTCAATTTCATTACAATTTCAAAACTTTATTGCACTGCTCAGTCTGGATTTTCCAATCTTTATTGCACTTTCCAGACTATATTGTCACGCTACAGCCAGACCTTACGCGAAGTTCTTCGCTGCGAAGTCCCAGTTCACGATGTTCCAGAACGCTTCGACGAACTTCGGACGTGCGTTGCGGTAGTCGATGTAGTACGCGTGTTCCCACACGTCGATCGTCAGCAGTGCCTTGTCGGCGGTCGTCAGCGGCGTCGCTGCGTTGCTCGTCGACACGATGTCGAGCGAACCGTCAGCCTTCTTCACGAGCCATGCCCAGCCCGAACCGAACGTGCCGACTGCGGCCTTCGTGAACGCTTCCTTGAATGCGTCGTACGAACCCCACTTCGCGTTGATCGCGTCGCCCAGCGCGCCCGTCGGTGCGCCTCCGCCGTTCGGCGACAGGCTGTTCCAGAAGAACGTGTGGTTCCAGATTTGCGCAGCGTTGTTGAAGATGCCGCCCGACGACTTCTTCACGATCTCTTCCAGCGACAGGTTTTCGAATTCCGTGCCCGGGATCAGATTGTTCAGGTTCGTCACATAAGCCTGATGATGCTTGCCGTAGTGGTACTGGATCGTCTCGAGCGAGATGGTCGGCGCGAGTGCGTCTTCAGCGTACGGGAGCGGCGGGAGCGTATGAGCCATGGCGATTCCTTCGTTGAGTATGTAGGGAGGCTGTGTTGGATGCTGCCGAGCGTCCGATTGTAGGCGAGGACGAATAACCCCGCAAACTCACGGGCCATTTATCCGCGGTATGCGGAAAAGCGATGTTGGCGCATCGTCCGGCAGGACGAGCCGGCGATGCGCAGCATCCGTTCCCGTGCACGATGCGGCCGTTGCAGCAGCCTGCGTGCCGCTCGCGCCACTTACATCAGATCGTATCGGTCAGCCGCGGCTGCACGTCGGCGAGCGACACGTCGGCCGAGCCTTCGGCAAGATGCACGGTCAGGCGGCGCTGCGGCTTCAGCGCGTTCGGCGAGCGTACCGCACGGCCCGTCTGCGCATCGATCAGCGCTGCATAGCCGCGCTCGAGCGTGCGCTGCGGGCTCAGCACCTCGAGCCTTGCCGCACAGGCTGACACGCGAGCCGTGTCGCGTTCGTGACGGCGCTGCAAGGCCAGCACAAGACGCTGCGACAGCCCCGCGAGCGCCTGCTGCGCCTGCGACGGATCGGGCCGCGCACGCTGCCAGCGCAACTGCGCAAGCGCGAACCGCGCGCGGGCGTCGCGCACCGGCCGCGACGCCGCCGATGCAAGCCGTACCGCGAGCTGCTCGATGTGCGTGCGCTGCCGCTGCAG
>NZ_JAAGPP010000239.1:0-8899 GCF_017104975.1 Burkholderia sp. Ac-20344 | reverse complement strand
CGCGGACGCGCCGCCCGCCCGCGCCGGCGATCCGCTCGGAGAAGACTGTCGGCAGGCTGATCGACAAATACCGGATCCAGGCGCATTACCTGCAGCACGGCTGCTGGCTCGGCGAGCACCGCGTGCTCGCGCTCGCGCGCCGGGCGGCACGGGCGGGGGTGCCGCTGTTCGCCGCGCACGGGATGCGCGATCCCGTGTGCCCGGCCGGCAACGTCGTGCGCCTCGCGCGTGCCGCACCCGAGGTCGTGATCGAACGCGTGCATGCCGGGCATCTGGCAAACGACCCGGCGTTGGCACGCAGCGTCGCCCGCGCCGTGGCTGCGATGTTCTCGGCGGTAGCGTTCACGTGACCGCGCATGCCGCGTGCAATCCGGCACCTGTTCACGTCACGTCACGACGCGACGCGTGACGCAACCACCGACTCGGCCGCGCAACGCTCAATCCCACGCGTAGCGCACACCGAGCCACGCCCCGCGCGGCGCACCCGGCCCGACGAACTGCTCGTTCACCGGACCGGCGCCGTCGAACGTGTGGTTCGGCCCGTTGAAGAAGTTCTGGCCGAGCGCGCCGAAGCTTGCATAGTGCTTGTCGAACAGGTTCGTCACGCTCGCGAACACCTCGAACCGCTTCGTGATCCGGTAGCGCATGTCGAGATCGACGAGGACGTAGCCCGCGATCCTGCCGTTCACGTCCTGGTTGTTCTCGTCGCCGCGCGCGTACACGCCGCCGCGCCACGTGACGTTCGCGCCGATATCCCACGCGGGCGTCGCCGCGTAGTCGAGCCTCAGCTTCACCGTGTGCGCGGGAATGCCGGGAATGCGGTCGCCCGGCTTGACCGTCACGTTGCCGTTCGCATCGGCCGCCGAATTCGCCGGACTGTGTTCGGTCCACGACGAACGGTAGGTCGCATCGACATAGCTGTACGAGAGCCCGACACCGAGCGGGCCGAGCCGCGTGCGGCCCGCCAGCTCGATACCCTGCCGCCGCGTATCGCCGACATTGCGGAAATAGCCCTGCGCGCTCGCCGGACTGCTGATGAACTGGATGTCGTCGGTCAGTGTCGTGCGGTAGGCCGCGGCGCTCCAGGTCGTCGCGGCGCCGATGCGGCCGCGCACGCCGGCTTCGAACGTCTTCGAGATCACCGGACTGAGTGCCGGATCGGCGATGAAGTCGTTCGGCAGCGAACACGGTGCGGACGGATCGGCGCACGCAAGCTCGATCGCGGTCGGCGAACGCATGCCTTCGTTGTAGGCCGCATACGCGGTGAAGCCCGCGACCGGGTTCCAGTTGAGCCCGACCGCCGGATTGAAGCGCGAGAACGTATGGTTGCCGTCGAGCAGCGGCTGCACGCCGCTCTCGTCGCCGATCTGCGCTTTCGACCAGTCGTAGCGGCCCGACAGCGTCAGCGTCCAGTGCGGCGTCAGCGACAATGCGTCGCTCAGGTACACGCCGAGGTTCGCGTTGCGCGTCTTCGCGCTGGTCTGCGGGACGAAATCGCCGACGCCGATCGCCGCGCGCGTATCGGTGAAATACGCGTCCTGCGACGACGCGACGTAGCGCGAGTTCGCGACATCGGCCGCGACGCCCGCGATCAGCCGGTTGGCCATCCCGCCGAGCTTGCCGAGCAGCGCGAGCTGTACGCTGCCGCCGTAGCTGTCGGTGACGATCGTCGATTGCGCATTGCTGCCCTGCACCGTGTCGACCGTACCGTCCTCGCCGGTGGATCCGTAATCCGTATTGTTGTTGCTGCTCGTATTGGCGTTTCGCAGGTGCCGGTAGTACGCGTTGCCGCTCAGCTCGACGTGCTCGCCGAAGAACCGGTCGCCCGACAGCGTCAGGTAACCGGCGCTGTTGCGGTTCCGGTCCGGATACGTATATGCCTGTTTCGGGTTGCCGAGGAACGAGCGTGGAATCGTCTGGGTGCCATAGAGCGTGTTGTCCGCGCCGCCGCCTGCGATCGACAGCGTCGTGTCCGCATCGGTATAGCGCAGCTTGCCGAACGCCTGCCGCACGCGGCTCGCGTTGTGGTCCGCCCAGCCGCCATCGTTCGCGGCATTCGCGGTGGCATAGTAGTCGAGGTTCGCGCCGATCGTCCCGCCCTGCTCGAGGCTGGCGGTCTTGCGCCCCCACGAGCCGCCCGACACCTCCGCTTCGCCGCCCGGATTCGACTTGCCGTTCTTCGTCGTGATCGCGAGTGCGCCGCCGAGCGTATTGCGTCCGTATACCGGATTGGAGCCCGGAATCAGCTGCACCCGATCGATCGCCTGCGCGGGCAGGATGTCCCAGTTCACGACGTCGCCGAACGGTTCGTTCACGCGCACGCCGTCGACGAACACCGACAACCCCTGCGGCGTGCCGAGCAGCGGCGACGCGGTGAAACCGCGATAGTTGACGTCCGTCTGGTACGGGTTGCCCTGCGCATCCGAGAGCGTCACGCTCTGCAGGTTCGCGGCGAAGAAGTCGGTCAGCGTCGCACGGTGCTGTGCGTCGAGTTCCGCACCGCGCACCGTCTGCACGTTCGCCGGCACCTTCGACAGCGGCGCGCCGATCCCGAGCAGCGGCGTCGTGCCGACGACGACCACCGCCGGCAACATGACGGCCAACGCTTGCGGCACGACGGCGGCGGCCGGCGGCGCGACGCCGTCCGGCTGCTGCTGCGCACGTGCGCCGCCGGGCGCCAGCCCGAACAGCGCAAGCGCACCGATCGCCGTGCCGACGCGTCGCACACGCCGGCCGCCTCGCATCGCGCAGCGCCGCCCGGCTGCCTTTGGCCTCCTGATCATTTCCGTTGTCTCCGTGTTTTCTGTTCCGCCGGCGCGTGCAATGCACCGCGCAGCGACGTGGTGTCGACAAGCGCGCGTGCGAGAACCGTGCCAGCGCTGCCTGCGATGCGCACCGATTCCGCGCGGCATGCGAGCGTGCGACGGCCCACCTGTCCCGCGTGCCGCACCACCTGTCATGTTTGGCAACACCTCATGCGCGGCGGTGTACCTGAATGCAACACCTCCGTGGATGCCGGTGCGCGACGCGTTCGACCGCGCATCGCGCGCGCTGCGCCGGTATGCCGCGCCGCGCCGGCTTCGCGCCGCGATGGCATGCGACTTGCGTAACCGGCAATGCACACGGCCCGGAATCCCCACCGTGCCGGCGCGACCAACCGTTCGCGGCGGTGCGACCACAATGACTCAGGAGACAACCATGAAGAAACTCTCGGCTTCAGCGAGCCGGCTGGCGACCATCGGAATCGCGGCAGCGGCCGCCGTCGCGCTGAACCCCGGCCTCGTGGAAGCGGCCGCAGACTACCCGGCCGTGACCTACCAGCGGCTGACCGATGCACACACCGATCCGGGCTGGCTGACCTACTACCGCACCTACGACGGCCGCTCGCATTCGCCGCTCAAGCAGATCGACACGTCGAACGCGAAGGATCTCAAGCAGGCGTGGGCCTACAAGTTCCCCGCCGACCTGAAGCAGGGCTTCGAGGCCACGCCGATCGTCAACGGCAACTATCTGTTCGTGACGACGCCGAAGGACAACGTCTACGCATTCGATGCCAGGACGGGCAAGCAGCTGTGGAAATACGAGCCGAAGCTCGGTGCCGCCTCGTTCAAGACCGCGTGCTGCGATGTCGTGAACCGTGGCGTCGCGCTGTACGGCAAGAACGTCTATATCGCGATGCTGAATGGCGAAGTCGCAGCGCTCGACGCGCAGACCGGCAATCTCGTGTGGAAGAAGCAGATGTTCGAACCGGGCCTCGGCTACGCGTTCTCGCTCGCGCCCCTCGCAATCGACGGCGCGATCGTCGTCGGCACGTCCGGCGGCGAATACGGCATTCGCGGCTACATCGCCGCGCTGAATCCGGAGAACGGCGCCGAAGTCTGGAAACGCTACACGATCCCCGCTTCCGGCGAAAAGGGCGCGGAAACCTGGCCCGACGGCATGCAGAGCCATGGCGGTGGCGCGGCCTGGCTCACCGGCACGTACGACGCCGCGTCCCGCACGCTGTACTGGGGTGTCGGCAATCCGGGCCCGTGGCTCGCGGCGCTGCGCCCCGGCGACAACCTGTATTCCGATTCGCTGCTCGCGCTCGACGCGAAGAACGGCAATCTGAAGTGGCACTACCAGTACACGAACAACGATACGTGGGACTACGACGGCGTGAACGCGGCCGTGCTTGCCGACATCAAGTACAAAGGCAAGGACTACGACGCGATCATCCACGCGGACCGCAACGGCTTCTTCCACGCGATCGACCGCACGACCGGCAAGCTGATCTATGCGACGCCGTTCGTGAAGGCGTTGTCGGTCACCGGCTACACGGCCGACGGCAAGCCGATCCAGGACGCATCGAAGTTCCCGAAGGCCGGCACGACGATCGAAACGTGCCCGAGCTTCCTCGGCGGCAAGAACTGGTGGTCGATCTCGTACGACCAGGAACGCAACATCGCGGTCGTGCCTGCGCTGCATGCGTGCATGAGCCTCACCGGCAAGTCGGTCAGCTACATGGAAGGCCTGCCGTATCTCGGCGAAGGCTTCGAGATCAAGCCCGAACCGGGCAGCGAGGGCTACGGCGAGCTGACGGCAATCGACGTGAACACCGGCAAGAAGCTGTGGAGCCACTGGTCGAAGAAGCCGTGGAACGGCGGCGTCGCGACCACCGCGAGCGGCCTCGCGTTCAGCGGCTCGCTCGACGGCCACCTGTATGCGTTCGACACGGCAACCGGCAAGGTGCTCTGGGAGAGCCCGCAACTCGCGAGCGGCATCATCTCCCAACCGTCGGTGTATGAGGTCGACGGCAAGGAATATGTCGCGGTGCTCGCCGGCTACGGCGGCGCGAACCCGATCTGGGGTGGACCGATGGCCGACATCGCGAAGGACGTTCCGCGCGGCGGCACGCTCTACGTGTTCGCGCTCGACTAACCAGGCGCCAGGCCCGAGTCGCGCCCGCATGCGCCCGATGCGGGCGCGACGCCCTCCCCGCTTCAACCGGACACACGACCATGAATACTCGTCTTACTTCCGTTGCCGTTGCCAGTCTGCTCGCCGTGGGCGTGGCGCTGACACCGGCAGCCGCGTCGGCCGGCGTGCGCATCTGCACGCTGCCCGGCAGCCCGACCACGGCGCTCGACCGATCCATTGCGCGCGAAGTGTTCCGCACCGCAGGCATCGCCGCGACGTTCAACCGGCGCGGCGTCGATGACAATGGCGACGACGACGGCATCTCCGCCGGCGAACTGACGAAATCGCTCGAACGCGACTGCGACGTGATCGCGGGCTTCCCGCGCTCGGACATCGCCGATGCGTCGGGATCCAGAATGACGTTCTCGCAAGGCTATCTGCGCTCCGGATACGTCAGCGTGTCGCTGCGCGACGCGCAAGCCTCGTCCGGCGTCAAGGAAACGATCGCGGCCACGTACGGCAGCCCGTCTCAACTGATTGCCGCACAGCAGGCGAACGCCCGCTTCGACCTCGAAAACACGAGCGAGAAGACGATCGGCGCGGTCGCCGCGGGCCGCGCCCAGCGCGCAATCGTCTGGTATCCGAGCGTCGTCGCGTACGAGCGCGCGCACCCGCACCAGCGGTTCCAGGTTGCGGCGACTTCGTCGCCGTACTCCAACTGGCAACTGTCGTTCGCATTCGGGCCGGGCAAGGACGCACTGCAAAAGCGCGTCGACGCAACGCTGTCGCGCATGAACGGCGATGGCCGCCTCGCGTCGCTCACGCGCGGCTGGACGCTTCCGGACGCCGTCACGCAAGCCGCCCGTGCGCGTGCGCCCGGCCGGTTTCTCGACGGCGCGATCGCTTCCGCACAACCGTTGCCGGCGAGGAGCGGCTTCATCAAGGTTTCGACCAGCGAAGGCGGCGACATGCCGTCGTTCGACCAGGCGCAGGTACAGCACGGCAAGAAGCTCTACGCCGACGCCTGCGCGAAATGCCACGGCGACCAGCTCGAAGGCAATACCGCCCCCGCGCTGAGCGGAGAAGCCTTCGCTCCCGAAGGCAAGTCGCACATCACGGTCGGCGGCATCTTCCAGTACATGTCGAACAACATGCCGGCCGATCGCCCCGGCAAGATGACGGCACAGGAATACGAGGACGTGATGGCGTTCCTGCTTTACTCGAACGGCTACGACGCGTCGAAGCACAAGCTGACCGCCGATGTCGCCACCGCGTCGAAGGCGCCGCTCATCGCCGGGCCGCGCAAGTAACTTTCCCGCCCGCTTTCGTTTCGACCGACCGCCGCGCCGGGCAGCATGCCCGGCGTGCGGGCCGGACTTCATCTTTTCATTTCATTCAGGACAACACCATGATCTCTTCCAGTCGCAGAACCTTCTTCGTCCAGGCGGCCGGCCTGTGCGCCGCGCTCGCGGCCGGCCCCCGCGCATTCGCGGCCGCGCCGCCCGTCGACGAAAACGACGCGGCCGCAAAGACGCTCGGCTATCGCGCAAAGGCCACGACCGTCGACGCGGGCAAGTTCCCGAAGTACCAGGCCGGCCAGATCTGCGCAAACTGCCGCTTCTACAAGGCCGCCGCGGGTGAATCCTTCGGCACGTGCCCGATGTTCGCAGGCAAGGCGGTTGCCGCCGAAGGCTGGTGCAACGTCTATGCAAAGCTCGCTTGATCCCGGGCCCGCGCGCGGACGCGAAAGCGTGCCGCGTCGCGGCAAGGATGCCGAACGCGCGGAACATCTGCATGCGCTGATCGCGCTGGGCATCGATCGCGGTTACGTGACGCACGGCGAAATCGCCGACGCGTTGCCCGACGATGCGGCCGAAGGCATGGATGTCGACGCGGCCGCGTCGATGCTCCGCGAGTTCGGCATCGAGGTACGCGAGCATGCCGGCTCGCGTACCGCGTGGACACTCGACCGTCATTTCGCGCAGGCACAGGAAGTCACGTTACGGATCGCCGACGCATCGACGCCGCTCGCGGCCGACGATCTGCTCACGGGCCGGACCAACGACCCGGTCAAGCTCTATCTGCGGGACATGAGCGCGACGCCGCTCCTCGAGCGGCACGAAGAGATCGCGCTCGCGCTGCACCTGGAAAGCGGCCGCGCGGCATGCGTCGATGCATTGAGCCGCGATCCGGCTGCACTCGCCGCCATCGCGGCGATCGCAGACGACATCCGCGCCGGCAAGGTCGCGGCGTCGGTCTACGTGACGGGGTTCGCCGGCGACGCCGAATCGCTCGCGCAAGCGCCCGCGATGCTGCCTGACGATCCGCCCGGGAACGACACGGCGCCCGACCCGGCCAGGGAGTCGCCGGAGCCGGAAGGCAGCACGGGCCTCTCCCTGGACAGCCCCCCGTGGCGCGATGCGGTTGCCGAATCGCTCGGGCGCGCCGGTGCGCTGGCGCCGGCGATGCGGCACGCGTTGCACGCCGACGGGTTCGCTTCGGCCCGTTATCGCGCGCTGATTCGCGAGGCTGCCGCGTTGACCGGCACGATCCGCTTCACCTCACGCGCGATCGAGCGCATCGGTCATGCGACCGGCGAACGCGCCACCCAGGCCCGCCAGCTCGAAAAACGGCTCGTCGAGTCCCTGGCCGCGTCGGGCATACGTACCGGATCCACGCGCCACGACCTCTTCGCGCCGTGCGACGACGCGCGCGCCTGGCTGCGCGCATGCATCGCCGCGCATCCCGAATGCACCGCCGCCCTCGCCCGCCACGCGCCGGCACTGATCGACGCGCGCATCGCGCTTGCCCGCCTCGCCGGCCAGTCGCCCCTGCCGCTCGACATCGCAATCGCGCTCGATGCGCGGCTGACGCGTATCGAGCGTGCGATGCAACCCGCGAGAACGAAACTGTTCCGCAGCAATCTGCGGCTCGTCGTATCGATTGCCAAGCGGTATCCCGATCGCGGCCTGCCGTTCCTCGACCTGATCCAGGAGGGCAATATCGGCCTGTTGAAGGCCGTCGATCGCTACGACCACCGGCGCGGTTTCAAATTCTCGACGTATGCGACCTGGTGGGTCCGGCAGGCAATCACGCATGCGCTCGCCGATCAGGGCCGCACGATACGTGTGCCCGCGCATACGGTCGACGCGCTCAACAAGCTGTCGCGGCTCGCGCGAACGCACCGGCAACGGACCGGCGTTGTCGCCGACGCGCCGGCACTCTCCACGCAGATGCAGCTGCCCGTCGACAAGGTATGTGAGCTGATGAGCATCGTGCGCGAGCCCGTCTCCGCGGACATGCCCGTTTCGCCCGATCACGACCTCACGTTGTGCGACGTCACGATCGACCCCGACGCGCCGACCCCGGAAGACGCCGCGAGCGCCGGCCAGCTTCGCACCGCGGTGGCGGCGCTGATCGACAGCCTGCCCGCACGCGAAGCGTGGATTCTTCGCCTGAGGTACGGCATCGATGTCGACAGCGAGTATTCGCTGCGCGAGATCGGCCGGCAACTGAACCTGTCGGCCGAACGCGTTCGCCAGATCGAGGTGTCGGCGCTCGAGCGAATCCGGCAATTCGGGCACGCACCGGCGCTGCGATCGCTGCTCGCCTGACGCGGCCGTGCCGGCCGTCTTTCTCACCTCACGCCATTTGCTCAGGACTGCAACACACCATGCTGCATTTCTGAACGCCCCGCGGCGTCGCGCGACCGCGCACGACGGCGCCCGTTGGCGCGGATCGATCGGCACGCGCCCGGCTGCCGCGGCTGTCGCCGCTGGCGTGCGTCGAGCGCCGATGCTGGCATGCATGTTGCGTTTTCCCGAACACCGTCAGGCATCACAAGAACGCAAGGAGACACGCTTGTCCAAGATCGAATCGGTTCTTCACGAAACCCGTCAGTTTGCGCCGCCCGCGGCGCTCGAACAGGCGGCGACCATTTCCGGCATGCCGGCCTATCGTGCGCTCGCCGCCGAGGCCGAGAACGATTACGAAGGCTTCT
>NZ_JAAGPP010000238.1:0-9063 GCF_017104975.1 Burkholderia sp. Ac-20344 | reverse complement strand
GCCGGAGCCGGCCGCGAAGCCGGCACCGGCCGCCGCCGCGCCGCGCAAGCCCGCTACGAAGCGCGCGAAGTCGACCGGTGCGGCGGGTTCGGCCGCCGCACGTGCGGCAGCCGCTTCGTCGCCCGAAACGCGTCCGCCGAAGCGCTCGACGTGACGCGGCACAGGTAGCAGGTCGATCATGCGGCTCGCGCTCGTTCTGATGGGAGGCGGCGCACGTGCCGCCTATCAGGTCGGCGTGCTGAAGGCGCTGGCCGAGATCGCGCGCGAGGCCGATCCGCAACGGCACACGCTGCCGTTCGCGGTCGTGTGCGGCTCGTCGGCCGGCGCGATCAACGCGACGTCGATCGCGAGCCACGCGGACGACTTTTCCCACGGTGTGCGCCGCCTGCTCGAATTCTGGGAGCCGTTGCGCGCCGACTACGTGTATCGCACCGACTGGCTTGGCATCGCGGCCGCCGGCGCGCGCTGGCTCGCGACGATGACCTTTGGCTGGGCGGCTCGCCGCTCGCCGCGCGGGCTGCTCGACAATGCGCCGCTCGCACACCTGCTGCAGCGCGAGCTGAGCTTCCACCGGATCGAGCAGATGCTCGAGGCGCGCCTGCTGCACGCGCTTGCGATCACTGCGCTCAGCTATTCGAGCGGCCGGCACCTGACGTTCTACCAGGCGGCGCAGCCGATCCAGGCGTGGCGGCGTGCGCAGCGCACTGCGCGGCTCGTCGACCTGTCGGCGTCGCACCTGCTCGCGTCGTCGGCGATCCCGTTCGTGTTCCCGGCCGTGCCGCTCGTGCTCGACGGGCAGATCGAATATTTCGGCGACGGCTCGATCCGGCAGATCGCGCCGCTGTCACCGGCCATCCACTTCGGTGCGGATCGGATCGTCGTGGTCGGCGCGGCCGACCCGCGGCCCGAGATTCCGGCCGCGAACGGCGCCGGGCTGGTGCGCGGCTACCCGACGCTCGCGCAGATCGGCCAGCAGGTGCTCGCGAGCGTGTTCCTCGACTCGATCGGCTCGGACATCGAGCGCATCGAGCACATCAATCGGATGATCGAGCACCTGCCGCACCAGGTCGAGGTGGACAGCGGCTGGCGGCATGTCGACGTGCTCGCGATCGCGCCGTCCGAGCGCATCGAGCTGATCGCCGCGAAGCACCTGAAGCAGATGCCGGCGACGATCCGCGGGCTGCTCGGCGCGGTCGGCGGCAGCCAGCCGGCCGGCGCGTCGTTCGCGAGCTACCTGCTGTTCGAGGAGGCGTTCACACGCGAACTGATCGAACTCGGCTACCGCGACGGGCGTGCGCAGCGCGATACGCTGGCCGGCTGGATCGCGCTGGCGGACGGCGGCGGCGCGCCGGCCGCCGGCATGCCGCCGGAAGACGGCCTTGCGACCGGCGAAATACGGGTCTGACGCGTTCGGGCGGGGCGAGGTTGCGCGAGGTTGCGGGAGGTTGCGTTTTCGCGACGGTCGGCCGCGACCGATCGCCGCACCGCGATTGGCGGAGCACGACCGGGCAGGCGTCTCGGAACCGTCATGCACGCGTGCTATCATGGCCGCCGCCGTATACACCATATCGAACAGCCCGCCGATCCGGCATCCGCACGGGACCCTTCGGGGAACCCGCCTGGGGCAGGGGACGGGCTCGTCAACGAGCCGGCCAGCGCCGGCCCCCACTCAGGCAAGTGCAGCCGGTTCCGTTCGAACGGAGCGCGGCTGCGGCATGCCGCAACGGCGGCGGCGCGGCCGCCTGGCCAGTGGACGACCAATCGGCGTCCGGCCGGCCGGTTTCACGCGTAAAATTACAGTCTTGGCTGCAAAAAGCGCGCTTGGCGCGCCTTTGCGGCAACAGTCACGTTTAGAGAAGTCGCATTGCGCAGAACAGGGGTGGGACCATCATGAACACCATGCTTTATCCGGAACTTTACAGGTCGCTCGAAGCTGTCCGCTGGGACATGGAGAAGGACATTCCGTGGGACAAGTTCGACGCTTCGCTGCTCACCGACGAGCAGGCGAAGACGATCAAGATGAACGCGATCACCGAATGGTCGGCGCTGCCCGCGACGGAAATGTTCCTGCGCGACAACCAGCACGACAGCGACTTTTCCGCGTTCATGAGCGTGTGGTTCTTCGAGGAGCAGAAGCATTCGCTCGTGCTGATGGAATACCTGCGCCGCTTCAAGCCGGAAATGGTGCCGACCGAAGAGGAACTGCACGCGGTGCGTTTCCAGTTCGACCCGGCGCCGCCGCTCGAGACGCTGATGCTGCACTTCTGCGGCGAAATCCGCCTGAACCACTGGTACCGCTGTGCGGCCGACTGGCACACCGAGCCCGTCATCAAGCAGATCTACGAAACGATCTCGCGCGATGAAGCACGCCACGGCGGCGCGTACCTGCGCTACATGAAGAAGGCACTGAACAACTGCGGCGACGTCGCGCGTGCGGCATTCGCGAAGATCGGCGTGCTGATGGCGTCGGCGCGCCGCACCGAGAAGCCGCTGCACCCGACCAACCTGCACGTGAACCAGGCGCTGTTCCCGCGCGACACCGTGCAGTCGCGCCTGCCCGATCCGGAATGGCTCGAGCGCTGGCTCGACGAGCAGATCCGTTTCGACGGCGAGTGGGAAAAGAAGGTCGTCGAGCGGATCCTGCACAACCTGTCGATCCTGTTCGAGCGTACGTTCGCCACCGCGCAGGAACTGAACCGCTACCGCAAGGAAGTCACCGGCCGCCTGCAGGCCGAAAGCGGCCCGTCGTCGGCCGCGCAGCCGGCCTGACGCCGATACAGGCTGGCGCCGCAGCCGGTGCGCGTTGTGCCGGCCGCGTGGCTGGTTTGTCCGCGGTTCGCATCATCCGTTGCATGAAG
The DNA here is from genome assembly GCF_017104975.1 of Burkholderia sp. Ac-20344. Taxonomy (NCBI): domain Bacteria; kingdom Pseudomonadati; phylum Pseudomonadota; class Betaproteobacteria; order Burkholderiales; family Burkholderiaceae; genus Burkholderia; species Burkholderia sp. Ac-20344. Next base: position 6,205 of record NZ_JAAGPP010000238.1, on the reverse strand, counting down.
CCCGCCCGGCCGGTCCGGCGGGCTTTTTATCTGGCGCCGCTGCAGCGTCCTGCCGTCCGATCCGCCGCGCGCGTCGTTGTCCATTCCGTCCGACCTTCATCATGTCCGCCACCTTCGAACGCAAGCTGATCACCCGTGATGCCCTCGTCGCCCTGCGCGCGTCGCTGCCGTCGCCCGTCGTGTTCACCAACGGCGTATTCGACATCCTGCACCGCGGCCACGTCACGTATCTCGCCGACGCGAAAGCGCTCGGCGCATGCCTGATCGTCGGCGTGAACAGCGACGCGTCGGTACGCATGCTCGGCAAGGGCGACGACCGGCCGATCAATCGCGAGGACGACCGTGCGGCGCTGCTCGCGGCGCTGGAAAGCGTCGACTGGGTCGTGAAGTTCGAGGAGCAGACGCCCGTGTCGCTGATCGAGGCCGTCCGGCCGGACATTCTCGTGAAGGGCGGCGACTACGACATGGATGCGTTGCCGGAATCGGCACTGGTGCGCGGCTGGGGCGGCCGTGCGCTGGCGATTCCGTTCGAGCATGATCGCTCGACCACCGCGTTGCTGAAGAAGGTGCGCGCGCAGCAGTCCTGAGCGCGGTGCGGCGCCGTCAGCGCGTCAGGGTGCGGATGCCGCGAGCGGCGCGGTCGTGAGGGCTGGCGACGCGATCGGGCCGCCGACGACGGGCTGGTCGGTTGCGTGCGCGAGCGGCGTCACGCGCAGCGCATCGGGCCGCACCTGCCGTGCCAGCACGCCGGGTTCGCGCGGGCCGGCCGCCGGCAGCGGCCCGAACACGCCGCGTGCCACCACGAACGCAAGCATGTTGGCGAGAAAGAGAACAGCGATCAGCCAGCGCAGCATCGTCGACACTCCTCATCGTCATTGACGTGGTTCACGTCATCCAATCGGGCCGGCCGCATGGCCGGCTTTTTCATTCCTTCCGTCGACCGTGCGCGCGGGCCGCCGTCGTGGCGCCGCGCGTCTTTCACAGTCATCGCGACGCTGGCCTGCCCGGGGCTTGCGTTGCCGTGCGCCAGCGCGATACCGGCGCCTTTCCGTCACTCCTGCGCTGCCGTTGCGGTTGCCGCTTCCGCGGCAATCAGCGCGAGCCCGGACAGGATCAGTGCATCGTGCCGCGTATGCGGGACCGTCAGTGCACGCGCGACGTCGTCCGCCGCGCCGCCGGCCAGCACGAGCCGCACGGGCGCCTGCCACGCGTCGGCGAGATCGCGCCACGCGCGTTCGATCAGCCCGGCCTGCGCGTACAGGCAGCCGGCCGACAGCGAGCGCGGCGTATCGACCTGGAACGGTTCGGCCTGCGCACCCGCGAGCAACCCGCTTGCGATGTCGGTGGTCAGCGTCGGCAGCTGCGCGGTGTGCGTGCCGAGCGCGCGCATCATCAGCGCCCAGCCCGGCGCGATCAGCCCGCCCGTGAAGCGGCCGTCCGCGCGCAGCGCCTCGAGCGTCGTCGCGGTGCCGAACGTCGCGATCAGCAGGTGCTCGCCCGGAAACGCCGCATGCGCGCCGATCAGGCCGGCCCAGCGGTCGCTGCCGAGCTGTTCGGGCGTCGTATAGCCATTCGTCACGCCGCATTGCGTCTGACGCGAGCGTATCGTCGTGCGCGGCAGGCCCGGCCAGCGAGCGTCGAGCAGCGCGTCGAGCCGGGCGGCCACGTCGGTGCCCGCGACGTTCGAGATCCACGCGCCGCGCGGACGCGGCAAGTTCGACCAGTCGGGATCGGCGCCACCGTCGCGCGCGTGGCCGAACGCGCCCGTCTCGACGAGCGTGCGCTGCGCAGCGGCGAGCGCCCACTTGATCCGGCTGTTGCCGGCGTCGATCAGCAGGTGCGGCTCGTTCATTGCGCTTCGCGCAGCGACACGTCGCCGGCCGCGATCGCCTGCACGCCGTCCGGCGTGTCGAGCAGCAGCTGGCCGCTCGCGTCGATGCCCGTCGCGATGCCGCGCACGCGCTCGACGCCCTGCTCGAGCAGCACGACTTCGCGCCCCGCGAATGCGTGCAGCGCGTGCCAGCGCGGCAGGAACGGCGCGAGCCCTTCGGCGCCGAATTGCGCGAGCGCGGGCGTGAGCGCGTTCAGCGACGCGGCGAGCGTATCGGTGAGGTTGGCCGATGCGCACGCGATCGACAGCGCAGCGGGCGGCAGCCCGCTTGCGAGCGTCGCTTCGCGCGCGCGCAGCGCGTCGACCTGCGCGGCGACCGCTTCCGCGCCGCGCACGTTGATGCCGAAGCCGATCACGACGGCGGTGGCGTCGGCGCTGGTCCACGCGGTTTCGATCAGGATCCCGGCGAGCTTGCCGACGATACGCGGCGTACCGTCGTCGGTGGCCGTCAGCAGCAGGTCGTTCGGCCATTTGAGCGCGACGCGCGAGCGGGCGTCGAGCGGCAGCGTGGCCAGCCCTTCGGCGAGCGCAACGCCGATCGCGATGCTGAGGCCGCCGAGCGCTTCGACCGGGCGCGGCACGATGCAGCCGACCGAGCACAGCAGCGCATTGCCGGGCTGCGCGAACCACGGGCGGCCCTGCCGGCCGCGGCCGGCCGTCTGCTCGAACGCGACGCGCACGAGCGGCGCGGGCAGCGCGTTCGCATTGCGCGGCAGCGCCTTGAGCCGGGTGGCGACGTCGGCGTTGGTCGAGCCGGTGGCGGCGACGATGTCGAGCGGCCACGCACGCGGCGCGGCGTCCAGGTGCGCCTCGAGCCGGTTGCGCGCGATGTGCGCGTCGCCGGAATCGGGCGTGTCGGAGGAGGTGGGGGCGTTCATGGCGCCTATTGTAGCGACAGGGGGCGATGGCGCGTCGGGAAGTCCGGTGGTGGTCGATCTGTTCGAAAGAGGACGGGCAATCGGGGCGACGCATTAAGCGCGAGGTTGCCATTGCTCTTCAGAGAGGGCATGCATTTGGACGGCGGCGCATCGGCGCGCGTAAAGCAGTATCTTCCGCGTTTTGATCAATCTACTGGAAAAACATAATCGACTGATGTTAATTGATTAGGATTTCGAATTCGTCTGATTGATTCTCCTATTCCGATCGCGCGTTTTGGATGCGGCGAGTTCTTCGCCAACCAATGATGAAAGGGGATTCGGATGAGTCGTCGCGGGCAAGCGGTACCGAGGATTTATTGGGTGGTCGTCAGTAGGAGTATGCCGCGGGGAGACAGAGGCATTACTGGCAGGTCGACAGCCGTCGGATTTGCGGCGAGGGGCGCTGTCGTTGACGAAAACCGGCAGACCGCGATGGGTCGGGGGGGCGCGGCATGATTCGTTACTTCCTCGCCAGAGGCGATCGGGGTGGCAGTGCCACGAATACGGAGGGGCTGGAATTTGTCACGTGTTCCAATCCGCCTCCGAGCGTGCAGATTGCCACGCTCTACATGAAAACGTACTGCACGGCTTGCAAGCAGGTGGGGTTCATTGCACCGAAAGGTCCGCGCTTGCCCGGCACGGCACCCAATGGTCAGCCGTGGGCGTTGAGCGGAGATATCAATGCATGCGGATGCAGTCCACCGCCCGTCTTCTATGCAGAGCGGGGTATGCGGATGATCCTGACTTCGCATGAACTGGTTGAGTTCGCGGAGAACGGACGTGGGCCAGCGTCCGATGATGGAGAGAGAACCGTGCTGGAACAAGCGGATATCTCGCTCGATTACGACGAGCAGGTGCGCGTCGGCATCGGTACCACGCTGCCGCAGAACTATCCCTACGTGATCGAAACGGTTGACGGGCGCACGTATGTGGGACGGGTCGGTACGGATGGCCAGCTACCCCGCATCGACACCGAGGCCGCCGGCAGTTACACAATCTATTGGGGCGAGGATGCCCTCGCCCATCGAGACTGGACGTCATGCCCAACAGACCGATAACAGTGAGGGCAAATACAACTCCACGCTCGGTCAAGGTAGTAGCGCTTCGGGCGGTGACATTCAAGGCGTTGTGGGGTGCTTATCCTTTGGGAAATCCGTATAACAATTCGGCTTATACAAATCAGTGTGCAATTCGTGTAAGCGTTGCCCTGCACCGCGTCGGCGTCGATATGAAGTCGTTTTCGTCGAAGTTGGTCAGGCCGCTGGGCGGTCAATCGAGTATCGGGCGAATCATGCTCAACGGAAAGGCGACTGCCACACGCGCCAATGAGCTTGGCTCGTGGCTCAGGCATCAGCCATTTGCCGGGCTAGGAAAGTCGGAATCGATTACCGGAGCGGGTTGGGAAGCGAAAATAAAGGGGCGTACAGGCATTGTGATGTTCGACGGGTACTGGACACGTGTCGGCGAGTCGGAGTCGAATGCAAGTGGCGGACATATCGATCTTTGGAACGGCTCTCGAATGACGATGAACAGCGTCTGGGGTGCAGCCTCGGCGATCGGGCGATATCTCGGCATATCATCATTTCGACGAGGTGCAAGTGTGCTGCCGAGCCTTAGCTATTCCGATCTTGGGCGGTCGAATTCAATCTGGTTTTGGGAGGTTAGGTGAGGCGACTTGCGATTACGCTTTTGGGAATTCTTGCGGGCTTTCTGTTGACGTGGTTCTACCTAGACGTATTCAGCCTTATAAGCTGGCCGAAACTCCCAAGTACACCGGCGCGTGGTTGCTACGAAATCGATAAATGCCCGATTTCGTGGTGGCAGGGTCTATTGTTTTTCACATACTTGCTTGGGCCGGCCGTGTTTTTCGGCGTAGTCAATGCAGTTGCTTACAGGCGTTGGTCGAGCAAGAAATGGGGGCGCACGCTCGGCATTGGGACCTTACTTGCAGGTCTGCTCTACCTTGAACCTTATATTTCCCGTTTGCTTGAGTATCGCGCGACGATCGGACGATCATTCCTCGGGTGAGAAGTAGGGAGACGAGACTGCCGGAGCTTCGCCTCTCTACACCGCTGATGCTCGTTGACGCGATGCCGGCTTACTTCCTTTCCATCCGCTCCAGCGCCTTGATGTCCTCCTCGGACGTCATCTCGCAGGCCAGCAGCGTCTTGCCCTTCAGCGCCGGGCCCTGGCGGGCCGACACGAGGATCAGCGCACCACCCGGGCCACGGACCGTCAGCCGGCGCGAATAGCCGACGGACGACGCGCCCAGCAGGTGGCCCTTCTCGAGGGTCAACTGGTAGCGTTTCGCGAGCTGGTCGGCGACCTCGCCGTCCACGAGCACACCGATTCCGGTACTGACGAACACGACCTGCTGCGTCGTGAAGCCGTCGCGGTGGATCGGCTCTTGCAGGCGATAGACCGCGGCACCCAGCATCGACTCGTCCGGTTTCGGATCGGCCGCCTTGGCGGTGTTGTAGATCGAGTCCATCAGGTCCGACGTGAACGGCGGCTTGCAAAGCGCGGCGTTGAAGATGTCGGGCTGGGCGGGCGGCGCGGCGAGTGCGGTGAGCGGCGCGCCGGCAACGGCAATGGCGACGGCGCCGACGGCAGCGGCACCAAGCCTGGAAAGGCGATGGGACATGGATGCAGTTCTCTCAGGTTTTATTGTGAGGCTGCATGTTAATGCATTGCCGCACGCCGAACGATCGGCGTGGCGCGGCCGGATGGCGGCAATGCAACCGGCGCGCCCGCCCGCGCCCCGCGATCGATTCCGTTGTCGGGCAATCGATGCGCGGAGCGTCGGGGCACGCGCGTCATGCAGCCGGTGCGATGCCGGTTCGTGCGTGTGCGTGCGGAAGAGCCGTCACGGCGCGACGACCGGGTGCTTCAGCGCATGCGCGGTCTCGATCCACTGCGCGTGGAATTCGTCTGCGTCGGGTTTGAGCCCGAGTTCGCCGTTGCGATAGGCCATTGCGAGCGTCTGCACGGCTTCCGGCAACTCGTGCTCGGCGGCGCGGCGATACAGCGCCAGCGCGCGCGTGTCGTCGCGCGGCACGCCGCTGCCTTCCCGGTACGCGTTCGCGAGCATGAAGTCCGCGGCCGGAATGTCCGCGCGCGACGCGATCTCGAACCAGTGTGCGGCCTGCACGGGATCGGCGGCGATGCCGTAGCCGCTGCGATAGATCAGCCCGAGGTAATACGCGGCGGCCGGGTCGCCCTGCGCAGCCGCTTCGCCGAGCAACGTACGGGCGCGTGCATAGTCCTTCGGCACGTCGCTGCTGCCGAGCAGCAACGCCTTGCCGAGCGCGAGCTGCGCACGCCGGGCGGCCGGCGCGCCGGCCCGGCCGTCTGCCGTCGCGGCGGTTTCCAGCCAGCCGCGCCCCTCGTCGCGCAG
>NZ_JAAGPP010000237.1:0-9132 GCF_017104975.1 Burkholderia sp. Ac-20344 | reverse complement strand
GTCGCCTACGCACTCGCTTCGAGCGACGTGCCGACATTCACGAAGCATTCCTGAAACTCGGTTGCTCGCTTGTCTGTTGGAACATCTTCAGGCGTATCGAGCAGCCTTTTTGAACTGGCCTCTAAGCATCATTGGACGAATGGTCAGGTCGAGAGGATGAATCGCACCATCAAGGAAGCAACCGTCAAACGCTATCACTATGAGACTCACAACCAGCTTGAGATCCATCTTCAGGACTTCATTCAGGCATACAACTTCGCGCGTCGCCTGAAGACTCTCAAGGGGCTTACCCCCTATGAATACATCTGCAAGATCTCGACAGAAGAGCCGAAAAGGTTCATCCTCGATCCGCTCCATCAAATGCCGGGACTAAACACCTAGCCCGTCTGGACGGGACAGAGCGACTACGGAAGACTATCTTCGGGCGTTTAACGAGGATCGCGAGCGATATTTGACCGTCATTGTCGGGAATCGCGGTGATACGCCAGCGCTGACGGTTTGGTCCGCGGAGAAATGTGGGAGCTGGCAGCGTTGGACCGAATTCCGGGTGCAGCCGACCGAGTTGCCGCTAGCAACACTTTCGATGCGATAAAGGTGGAGATTCGAATGGAAGTTCGGAATGAGGTTTTCATATCAGTCGACGTCGAAACGTCCGGCCCAGTCCCCGGCGAGTACAGCATGCTCTCCATCGGAGCGTGCCTGGTCGATGCCCCTGAGTCGAGCTTCGAGCGCACGTTGAAGCCATTGAATCGGAACGCCGACCCCGAAGCACTGGCTGTGACCGGGTTCTCGATCGAAGAGCTTGAGCGGAGCGGAGCGGAACCTCGTCAAGTCATGACCGAGTTCGGTGCTTGGGTCAAAGCTGCCTGTAGAGAAGGAGAAGTGCCAGTGTTCGTCGGGTTGAACGCCCCATTCGACTGGTCCTTCGTCAACTACTACTTCCACCGTTTTCACGTTGAAAATCCGTTTGGCTTTACCGCGCTCGACATCAAGGCCTACTACATGGGAGTGACGGGGTGCTCGTGGAAAGACACGCGCTCAAGCGCTATGGCTGGCCACCTACATCCCGCGCAAAAAGGAAATCACAATGCGGTTCAGGATGCCGTCTACCAGGCCGAACTGTTTCGCTTAACTCGAGAGCACCGGAAGAAAGGCGGAAGCTGAATTGCGGCACAACGGCAGTCGGTGCAGGCGGCAACCAGCAAGCGCTGGCTGGGTCGACGGACAGCGACAGCCCTGCTGCAATGGTTCCTTTTCTCGGTGGCGCGCCTTATCTTGATGGCTCGCCTTGCGGCAATGTGTCTGGATGAAACACTGCGACATCAAGTGACCGATGTGGCGAGACGCGAATAGGTGCTTGCGACCCAACGCGGTCATCCGACATGTCGGCCGTCGGATAGCAGCTTCTCGGCGCGCTGCTGTCATCTTCTCCCTTGGTGGGGGATAACGAGTAATTGGGCCGCTGGCCCCGTTCAAAGCATCCTCAAGCGGGGCTTCCGAACGCCCTGACCTCTGACTGAATTGGAAACGGCAATGATGACCTTGTCCAGATTGCTTGCGGCGTCATTTGCGCGTATGGAGGTGAGCGCTTTGCGGCGTTCGAGCCGACTATCAGACCTCGATCGCAATCTTGTTCGCGATCACGCTGTACAGGTCTATGTCCGTCTGCTCCGTCCGCAACGAAACGATGAGGCTATAGCGAGCCGGCAAGGCGTAGCGCTCGAGACCAGGACGCGTACGCCACCAGCCTGCGGCCGGATAGACCGCGAGAAAACCGCGGCTGGCCAACTCCGCGGCGGTGCCTTCCCAGACATCCTGATGTAGCGATCCTCGGTGCCGCTGTCGATCGCCCAAGTGCCACCCGGTGTCGCTAGGGTTGGGCGCAGAGCCATCGCCTTCCTGCTGCGCGGCCGCGTTGATCCTAGCCACGAAATCCTCGACTGATGCCTCGAGGGGCCGCTTGAGGTCAAACCGCAGGCGATGCGACGGATAGTGGAATTTCGAGGCTGCACCGCGGGTAGAAGGATTGGGCTCCACGAAGTAAGATAGCGTCACCCGCATCTCCACCCGGACGTCCTGCAGGGCCTCAAGCTCCTCCTTCGGCCATGGCAGCGCATGCAGATTCATGTCGCGGCTGACCACGCCACGCCCCCTCTCCTTGGTGTAAGGGTGGACTACATCCTCGATGACCAAAGACAAAGAGTTGCCCGCGCTCCACAGGGCGAGCTCGAGGTCCGGCGTCCCCCAGCCGCAATGACGAATCAGGTTCACGTAGTCTTGCTTACTGGGTTTTCCAGCTGCAGGCAGGAACATCTGTCGCATCGCTGGCGTCCACTCAGCGGCGTGAACGATCAGGGCCCGTACGGTTTCCGGCCGGAATTGCGGGTACGCCGCCATGATCTGCGCTGCCATCCTCGCGCAAAGCGCCGATGCCGCACTCGTCGCATTGGTGGTCGTAAACAGACGCTCATTCGGTACGTTGTGCGTAGTGAGCAGATTGAGGGCAGGAACTCCAGCCGCACCCAGCTCGTCCTTGCCGACATTGCCCCCTTCGAAAACCACGTCGGGTTTTAAGGGCCACGCGCTGTCCCAAGTACGCGATGTCGTGGTGTAGGGGCTGAGGCCGCCTTCTGCAGCAATCGCCGCCAGACCCGCGATCTCAGTGTCGATCTTGTGGGTACAGGCGCCGACGGTCAGTGCATTCCAGGTTTGCCCCGGGTCGTGCACGAGATTCGTCGCCAAGCTATCGGGATACGTCATCCAGGCGTCATGACTGCGGGTGTTGCCGGCTGCCAGAACGAACAGGCGCGGGGTCTCGCCGCCGCCGTCGACATCTGATGCAAGGCGGTCGAGCATCGCCGACCACGAGGAGGGGCGACCACGATCACGGTAGTCGGATGCGGTAACCGCCGTCGCGAAAACCCGCGCACGGTCGGGATGGGTAATCTCGGGTCGGCTGACCGCCTCGGCGAACAGATAGGCATGATGCCTGGCGTCACCAGCGTTGTCACCCTCTGCGGAAACGAGCTTCACGGATTCGAGCCGATGCGTCACAGTGACAGGCGCGGCCTCTCCAACGGCCGCGGTGAGTTCGCCGTAGGCAACCAGACCAGCTAGGCCCGTCCCGTGATTGGCGGTGTCGTCGACTCCCCAGGCGGGGTCGACAGTGTGCTGGTCGGGCCCGTCCAGCAGCGGCGCCAGCATCGGATGACCACGATTGACCCCGGAGTCGATGAGGCAGATATGCGGCGCGCCGGCAGCAGGCCAAACGGCGCGCTCCAGCATGTCGCCCATCCACGTGCCTTGCTCTTCAACCCCCATCCCATCGAAGAACTCAGCCGTGTCCTTCGCCTTGCGAAGTTCGGCAACGCAATTGAGTAGCAGTACTGACTGGCTCAACTGCGCTTCGGATCCGAACATTGTGACGACCGTTCGCTCGGGAAAATTCGCCTGGTGCTCGTTGACTTCGCAACCTGCAGATTGCGCAAGTTTCCGAAAATCTTCAACAACCGTCTGCCGATCCTCTCGTACCGGCAGCCACACTTCCCACCAGAACGCTGTGCCAGCGTCGTCGGGTAGGAGTGCCGGGTCGTCGGTCCACAGTGCACGTAGCTCCGCCCGACGGATAGACGCGATGGTGTTCAACAGTGACTTGTGGTCGAGCGATTGACCAGATGCACCCTTGCGATCAGCCAGGTACTCGGCAACGTAGGTCTCAAAGTGCTCCAGCTTGCCATCAGGAATGAACACGTTCGCAAAGGTCACTTCGCCCGCCTTGCGGACGCTGAGCAGCTCGATGCGCTTTGTCTCGTTTCCGAGGCTCTGGAATGCCAGTTCAACGTCGGGCTGGCCCTCGAATTCGACCTGAAGGCCGACGCCGCTTTCCATGCCGCGTTCTCGCTGGGCCTGTGTTGCCTGCGCCATCAACGGTGTGAGGGCTTGCAGCTGTCCCTGAAGCGCCCGGCCATGTATTTGTCGATCCCTCACTGGTAGTAGCGGCGATGAACCGCCACCCGGGCTGTGTGCTGTAAAGGCAACGGCCTCGGACGTGTTGGGAAGTACGAGGTGGGGACGCTTATCGGCCTCTAGTGGCATCTCTAGATGGTTTGTTGTTATTTTCGAGTCGCGCGCTCAGGCGGCGTCGCTCCTCCAATGCCCGAACGAGCATCTGCGCCGAAACCTGCTCGCCTTCGTGCATCACAGTTTCCTTGATAGCTTCGTCCACCGCGCGCCGGATCTCTGCATAGCTGAGACCTTCCGCTTTGGCCGCCAGGGATTTCAACGCGAGCGGCTTCGGCGCAAATCGCGCAAGTCGACTGCGGATCAGTTCTCCAGCTTGCTGAGCGCTGGGTAGGTGGTACTCCAGGACATCATCAAATCGGCGAAAGAGCGCGTAGTCGAGGATCTCGGGATGGTTGGTCGCGGCGACGATCAGACTGTGCGATTGGTCGTGCTCGATCATCTGCAGGAAGCTGTTGAGCACGCGTCGTATTTCTCCCACGTCGTCCGCCAGCCCACGCTGAGATCCAATGGCATCGAACTCGTCGAAAAAATACACCCCGCGCACATCACTGATGGCGTCGAACACCTGCCGCAGCTTAGCCGCGGTTTCGCCCATAAATTTCGTGATCAGCGCATCGAGGCGCACCAGAAAGAGCGGCACGCCAAGTTCGCCGGCTAGCACCGAGGCGGTCATCGTCTTTCCGGTGCCAGGGGGCCCTACGAGCAGCAGCTTGCGTCGCGGCGATAGCCCGTGCTCGCGTATGCGCGCGCTCAACCGCTGCTCCTTCAGGATGCGCTGAATCTGTTCGCCGGCGCCTGCATCCAGGACCATGTCGACCAGCCGGCTCTTGGGATAGGTCACATGTAGCAGATTGGCCAGTTCGCCGCGTGGTTTGGCAAGCGGCACCAGCTTGCCTGCCTCTGCGTTGAGTCCACGGGACCTCGCGACGTCGATCATGTCACGCAGCTCTTCAGCCAACTTGCCGTGGCCGACCTTGGCCTCGTGTGCTGCCACCTGCATCGCTACGGAGTAGAACTGGCCATCGTCACGATTGATATGTGACTTAACGAGCGCTCTGAGTTGATCAGCGCTGGCCATGATGGGCTACCTCCCTACGAATCGTTGCAAGCTGCGAATCCGCCATGCGCGACCTCATCCTCATCAGCAGGCGCCGATGACACTACCGCGCGCCGCAATTCATCAACCAGACGTTCGTCGATGCGCCCCAGCTCAGAAGGCTCGGCAGCCACCAGAAACAATGTCCCGAGGGGCACATGCAAAGCGTCTGCAATTTTCGCGACCGTGGAAAGCGTAGGGTCGCGCTTGTTGTTCTCAAGAAGCGACAGGTAAGAGACAGAACATGCGGCGCGGCGGGCCACATCGCCCTGTGAGACCCCTTTATGCTGGCGAAACCAGCGAATCGCTCGTCCTACGTTCATGTTGATCCTCGACGGCGACTACTGACTCGCCTCGACCCATCTTGACCTCACTATTTTACCAGTAGTCAAATGAATCAGGGGCCCTTTCGAAGGCAGCGGCGCGATACCTCAGAGGATCCGTGGCAGTCTGAACTCTCGTGGCGTTTGCGCGCCCTGCGCAAGCATCTAGGCCTCCATTGGACATTGCTCCGACGAGATTTCGCTGGGCATTACCGCTACTGGCGAGCGTTCATAGTGAGCTCAAACATTGTCGCCATCCTCGATGGCGTTGGAAACGGCCAGTATGTCGGTCGATAGGGATGCGCGGACGAGTTCGGGCATCTTGTCAGAAATGGAGGGCGTCGGCGAGCCGGCGCGTGCCAATAGGGGCCACGTTGCCGGGATCTCGGCAGCGGCGGAACCCTGCCGGACGCTCTCCCCAATTCGCTCCGCACCGCGGAGAGAATTCAGCCATCTGCCCGCCGAGGCCCTCGCCTTTCACCGCGCTAAATGTGGGCACTCGCACTTGACCTTCAGCACCACCTGAGGCGAAGCCGTCTCGTCAGCGGCCCTGCCCGGATCGAAGAACCTCCAGGCCCGAGTGTGACGCAATACCCAATAAACCCGCCCACCAGCACGTCGTCGCCCGCGCCAGAAATACAGGGGCGCCGAAGTGGTGGCGGCCCCCGCTTTTCGCTCGCCGCGGTGGGAGCGCTCAATTCCCAAGGGGGTGGCCGCTTGCACAACTAAAGCTGTAACCGCCATTGTGCGTTGCGGCAATTCACGAAACCCCACGTCGCATAAGGCCGAGAGGCTCCATCGCGCTTCAACTAAAGTTGTGTCTATTCTATCGGCCCCCGTCAACTAAAGTTGTAGCGCAATGCGCGATTTCAACTAATCTTGTGTCGTAATGGTCGACGCGATGGCGGAGGCTCGGGATGACACGGCGCGCTCGGTTGCGGACAAGCGATGCGGCGAAGAACGGCGACACCGAGCCGCTCGCCGAGGTCGATCTTGAGCACTGGCCAGCCATCGATCCGCTGGCGCTGCCCGCTGAGCGTGGCGCCCTGTATCTGCGACGCGAACGTGCGATCCGGCTTTACCTCGAGGGCGCAACCGACGTCCAGATCAAAGCGGCCTGCGGGATGGGACGCAGTCAGGCCTATCGACTGCTGACCGAGCGCTGCCTCAAGCCGCATCCCGACGGGCGGATCCAAGGCTGGCGCGGCCTGTTGCCACATGCCCGCGTGAAAGCCTACGAACGAACGGCGCCGCTTGCGCTCAACGCATGGAGCGGCGGAGCCGTCGGCGCCCTGCAATGGGTGTTCGAGTCGCCTGCGGGGCGCGGATTCGAAGATAAGCTGCGCGAACGCATCCTCGGCAAACGTGCCGAGCTCGAAGCCTCGCGTCGACCGCGTATGGCCGTGTTTCGCTGGTTTCTCGCCGAGTTGCGCGAACGCGGCTTCGAGCGCCGCGGCGAATGGCCGTTCACCGTCGAGAAGCGCGGCTACGTGACGCTGGCCCGCTACATCGATCGCATCCTCGCCGAGCTCCAGATCCGGTGCAGGACCAACAGGGTTTCGAACCCGAACGGATCGTCGATGCGCAGCGTAAGGCGCACATCAATCTTGTGTCCGTCGAATTCGACCACGTCGTAGGGATGAGTCGCGGGCTTGCGGACCTCACTCGGATCGTCGCGCCACGAATGGTGGACCTGCTGCGCGCCGGCCGCCCTCGCTGCGGTGCCGAAATTTCGATCCGCGAGCGCACGGACATGACTCGCAAGGGAGCGTTCGCCGAGGTGTTTCTGATTGAACGGATACTCGTGGCCTTGTATGCCGGCTTGTCGGCATTGCGCGAGAAACCCACTATGCAGGCGCCGCAGTCGCCGATGCACCTCGGTCAACGTCGCCTGCTTGCGACTTCGCTCGGCGACTCTACGCTCAATCCAGTTCGCAATCTCGGGGTAGTGCCGCAATAGTTGCTGGAACGCGCCGCTCGCAGCGCCCGCTTGGCCTGAAGGTCGGGAGGTCACGGGCGCGCGTCGCTCGTAGGCGCGCGTGTGCATATAGGGAATCAGCGCTCGGAACCCGAAGATACGCCCGTCTTCGTGCCGAGCGACGCAGCGCTCGAACATACGGTACAGATCGTTGAAGCCGACGCCGGTCAGGCGCGAAATTTCGCGTAGCGGCGTGCGGCCGTCGACGAACAGCATCATCGCCCGCACGCGACGCGTCAGTTGCGCCTGCGCTGGCTCCGACAACGCGCTCTCGTCGGTGGTGGGCCATAGCTGAATATCGGATAGCTCCGTTGGAATGGAGCGGCGATCGAAGTGCAAGGCACCGAATGCGATGGCTCTCATTGTGTCACCAGCACAGTGTGCAGTCCCAGCGACCGCGTGGCCAACGTCGGGCAAAGCAACGCGCCGCTGAGGATCAGCTTGAACGCGGCCGCACGCGAGACCATCGGATCAAGCGGTGCAAGGCGTTGCTCGAGCTCGCCCAGCGTCAGCCCGTTGCGACAAGCTCCTAAGACGTCAGGCGCGAACGCATCGCAGCACTCGCTCGCGGCCAGGTAGCGCAGCATCGTAAGTCGGTTTCGACGCAGCAACTCCGGCTCGTCGAGCTCGCCGGGGCGCAGTGTCCGCAACTCTATCGGATGCGATCGCGTCCACACGTCGAAAGCGGGAAACGGCTTCACTCCCTGCGTAGCCGCGGCCGCCTCGCCGGGACGCAGGACGATGAGCATCTGCTCTTGCCCTTCCTCGCGCACCCAGAAGTCCACTGTCCGCGCCGGCCTCGCATCGGGAATGCGCAGTGGCCGCTCGCAATAGGTGGCCACGCGCGGGTCCGCCTCCAAGCGCAACCAGAGGTGAAACGCGTTCCAGCCATACAGCGTCAGCGGACGGCCGACCTTTGGCCCGAAGACGTCGAACCGATGCGCCCCAAACGGACGCGCATCGTTGACTGCCCTTCGGAAACGTGGTGGGATCATAGCCGCTCCGGTCGATCCTCCAGTTGTAGTACAAAAGAGGCCCTGCCGCAGATCTTCCGAGCCTCTGGGCGGAGCCCGATGCAGCCACCATAAAATCACTACAATTTACGTATCAAACTCTACATCCTCTCATTCAGCCTGTTGATGCAGTCCACGAGTTCGGTCTTGGCCGGCTTCTCGACGGCCAAAACGCGCTCCGCCGTGAAACATCGCTGATAATTCACCCTTGAAAATCCGCGAATCCGTCGCCGATTATGGCCTTCGGCGATTTTCTCAAGCGCTTGCGATTGTTTCACGCGATCGGGGCGGCGCACCGCCGAGCGCTGCGAGTTTTCGGTGTTTCATTTCGATTCCGCGACATCTTCGACTTTCGCTTCCAGCCGCGTCGAAGGGAAAGTCGCTGCGCAGCTCCGAAAAAGCCGCGCCGAGAAGTCGGGGCGCCGGCGGGTGGTGCTTCCACTTTCACTTCGTCCCACGGCCGGCGCGCGGCACTGTATCGAACCACACGGTTTCCGTAGCCCCTGACCACGCCCATGCCGATTGCCGACGATCCTGACGTGCTCGATGTCGAGTTTCGCGAGCTGCCGGCCACGCCGCGCGCGCCAAGCGCCGCCAGCATCGCGGGCAGGTCGACCTTGCCTTGCGCATTCGCGATCGGCACGATTTCCGCACCACGCGCCTTCAGCACGTTCGCGCGCACCTCGCCGGCGGCGTCGA
>NZ_JAAGPP010000236.1:0-9214 GCF_017104975.1 Burkholderia sp. Ac-20344 | reverse complement strand
CGCGCGACCAGGCCGCGACGTCGAACCGTCTGAAGGACGAATTGCTCGCGACGGTGTCGCACGAGTTGCGCACGCCGCTGAACGTGATCTACGGCTGGGTCGAGGTGTTGCGCAATTCGGGCGACGGTGCGCTGCAGCAGCAGGCGATCGACGCAATCGACCGCAGCGCGCGCTCGCTTACGCGCATGGTCGGCGACATCCTCGACGCGTCGTCGCTCGCCACCGGCAAGCTGCAGCTCGATGCGGTGCCGGTGGACGTCGTGCGGCTGTTCTCCGATTCGGTCGGTGCGTTCCGGACGGCCGCGTCGTCGGCCGGCATCGCGCTCGAGTTCGACTGTGCGGCGACGACCTGCGTCGTGTCGGGCGATGCCGAGCGATTGCGGCAGATGCTGTCGAACCTCGTATCGAACGCGCTCAAGTTCACGCCGGCCGGTGGCAGCGTGACGGTCGGGCTCGCGCGCGACGCCGCGCACGTGGTGCTGACCGTGGGCGATACCGGGCAGGGGATCGTGCCGGCATTCTTGCCGTACGTGTTCGACATGTTCCGCCGCGCGGACGATTCGCCCGCGTCGTCGCGGCGCGGGCTTGGCCTTGGGCTGTCGATCGTGCGGCATATCGCAGAGCTGCACGGCGGCAGCGTCACGGTCAGGAGCGCCGGCCGCAATCGCGGCGCGACGTTCACGGTGACACTGCCGGCCGGCTGGCAGCCGATCGGTGCGATGGCGTGGGGGGAGGCGCGCGCGGACGGCCACCGCGCCCCGCCGATGCTCGATACGCAGCGCATCCTGATCGTCGACGACGACGCGACGACACGCGAGAGCCTCACCGCCGCGCTGACGACGTTCGGCGCGGCCGTCGCGATCGCGTCGACGGGGCGCGAAGCGCTCGCGGTGGCCGCCGACCTGCGGCCGACCGTCGTGCTGTCCGATCTCGCGATGCCCGACGGCGATGGCTTCTGGCTGCTCGACGCGTTGCGGCGCGCCGGCACGACCGGCGGCGGTGCGACGCCCGGCATCCGGGTGCTTGCCGTGACCGCGCATGCGGGCCTTGCCGACGAGCGCCGCGCGCTCGAGGCCGGGTTCGACGGCTATCTGTGCAAGCCGGTCGACGTGCGCGAACTGGCGGACAAGATCGTGCGCGCGACGAAGCAGGACGGCTGACGTTGCGGCCGTCCGTCTCTCGACCATCGCTCGTCCGTCGCATCGACCGTTTCCGGTATCGCGAGGCTGACCTCGACGGGAGGGGTTGCCTGATGTCCTCCCGGTGCCATCGCTCGCGGCGATCCCACGTTCAATCACGTCCGCTTCGGCTGCGACACGCCTTCGAGCGTGTTCGCGACGTCGTCGCGCGCCGGGCCGGCCGAGCGCGTCGCGATGTCCGCGAGCGACAGCATGCCGACCAGCCGCTTGTCGTGATCGACGACCGGCAGGCGCCGCAACTGCGCGTCGGCCATGTAGTGCTGGATCTCGTCCAGCGAATCGTCGTCGAAACACCATTCGATCGGGCCCGACGCGACTTCGTGGATTCGCGTTTCCGGCGGCTTGCCGGCCGAGATTGCGCGCACCGCGAGGTCACGATCCGTCACCATCCCGACCAGCCGGTTGTTGTCGCACACGGGCAGCGCGCCGATGTCGTAGCGCTCCATCAGTTGCGCGGCATGGCGGATCGAATCCGTCGGCGCGATGCGCACGACGTCCTGCGACATGATCTCGTTGACACGGTGCATGGTGTCCTCCTCGTGGGGTCGGTGCGGCGATTCGTCGGTGGATTCGGCAAAGCGCACGCAGTCCGGCACGCGCGGCCGGTCATTCGCCGCCGCGTTCGCGCGGGTCCTGTTGCGGCCTTTCGTCATGCGTATCGGGTGGCATGCCGGGCTCCATGCGCGTGACGCCGCCGGTCGCGGGCGGGTTGCTCGCGGGAAACGTGTCATCGAGCTGCGGGTCGATGCGGCGTTCCGAATGGCGCGTGCACGTGCGCTCCTGATGCTTCCGCGCCGGCGCGTCATGGCCGGGCCGGGGCGAATCCTTCATGGCGAGGCTCCCTGCGGATGACGACGACGCAGGGCGTTCCGCAACGGCCATGCCCGGGTTTGCGCGCGGCACGCGAATTGCCACGTCGACGGGAATGACGATGACGACCACGCGCGTCGCGACCGGTGCCGGCCGCGCGCACATCGAGCGGAGGCACGATGACGATTCCGAAACGGCGACAGGGTGTGCGCTACGAGCTCAACGTTTGCGGCGGCGGTTTCGATTCGGTGAAGAGCCACTTCACGGAATGGAAGCGTGAGCCACTGATTTATCGACCCGAGCGCCGGATGTTCGAAGGCAAGGCCGACGTGCGGCCGCTCGGCGACGAAACGTTCGGCTCGACCGAGCCGGCGCGATTCGCGCTGCAGCGCGCGTGCGAGCCCGCCGACACGTATGCGCTCGCGGCGCGCGTGTACGACGACGGCCGCGAGCTGTGGCTCGTGATGGCCGCGTATGACGCGTAGCGACGCGCCGGCGAGCGTCGCAGCAGACGGTGGACCGAATGCCTGGCGTACCGCGGGAGAGGGCGCGTGGCGCGCCAGCGGACGGCACGCGGATTGCGGACTTGCCTGGACCGGCTCGACCGATTCCTCGGCTGTCGCGGACTCAGGAGGATTTCGATGAAACCGATCCGCACGATACGCGCGGGCGTATGCATGATGGCCGCCGCGTGTGCGCTGGCCGCGTGCACGCAGCCTGCCCCCTACGGCGCGCGCGGCGCGCCGCCCCCGCCGCCCGGTGGCCACGCGGCGCCGCCGGGCACGACGATGCCCGATGCGAATACGCGTTACGAGACGCGTCCGTCGCCGGGCAACACGATGCCGCCGGGCGCAGATGTCGGCGAACCGGCCGACGTACCGCCGCCGGGCCCGAACGGCGTGCAGGGCGCCCCGCCGCCGATGCTGTACTGATTCGACCCACGGCATGCGCATGGCGGGACGGTGCGCGAAACGCGTGCCCAAAACTTGCCGCCGCCTTGTAAAAAAGCGGCCCTGACGCGCGGCAAGACGGGAGTCGAATTCGCGTGACCCGCGACGCGGGGCGATCGGTGTGCCTGGCACGGAAACTGCGTGAATCCTGACCGATACGAAGCGAAACCCGCGAAACGTCAGGAGGACCATCGATGACCGTCTCGCTTGCGCTGCAGATGCGACAGCATCTGGCACTTACGCCGAGGCTTCAGCAGTCGCTGCGGTTGCTGCAGTTGTCCTCGCTCGAATTTCAACAGGAATTGCGGCAGGCGCTCGATCAGAATCCGTTTCTCGAGGATGGCCAGGGCGACGAGGAGCCTGCCGCCGACGCACCGGGCGCGCAGGGCGAAGCCGCCGCGCCCGAAGCGGTGCCCGAGCCCGACGACGCGCGTGCGCCGGACGGCGAGGTGCCCGACGTGTCCGAAGTATCGTTGACGGCCGCGCCCGCGCCGCGTGGCACGAGCCGGCAGGGCGACGATGCGGGCGGCCTGTCGCCCGGCGAATGGCTGGCCGCGGAACCGTCGCTGCATCAGCAACTGCACGATGCGTTGCGGCTCTATCCGCTGAACAGGCGCGACCGCGAAGCCGCGCGCATCGTGATCGACGCGCTCGACGACGACGGCTACCTGCGCCAGGAACTGGCCGAACTGCTGGTCGCGGCGGATCCCGCGCTGCTGTTGTCGGAGCAGGATCTCGCGGTCGCGCTGCGGCTCGTGCAGATGCTCGACCGGCCCGGCATGGCCGCGCGCTCGTTGTCCGAGTGTCTCGTGCTGCAGCTCGACGCGATTCCGGCCGGCACGCCGGCGCTCGCGGAAGCGAAAGCGATCGCGCGCGAGCACCTCGAGCGGCTCGCGCGCCGCGAGACGGCCGAGATCCAGCGGCGTATCGGCTGCAACCCGCAGACGCTGCAGGCGGCCTGCGCACTGGTGCGCGGGCTCGACCCGCGTCCCGGCAATCACTACGGCAGCACGCGTGGCGACTACGTGGTGCCCGACGTGATCGTGCGCCAGGTGCGCGACGACTGGATCGTGACGATCAACCCGGCCGTGCTGCCGCGTGCGCGGCTGCACGAACGCTATGCGACGTTGTTTGCGCAGTCGAGCGGCGAGCGCGATTCGCCGCTCGGCCAGCAGTTGCAGGAAGCGCGCTGGCTGATCCGCAACGTGCAGAAGCGCTTCGACACCATCCAGCGCGTCGGCGAATGCATCGTCGCGCGGCAGCGCGATTTCTTCCGCTATGGCGAAATTGCGATGAAGCCGCTCGTGCTGCGCGACATCGCCGAGGAACTCGACCTGCACGAATCGACCGTGTCGCGCGCGACGGGCAACAAGTACATGGCCACGCCGCACGGCACGTTCGAGTTCAAGCATTTCTTCCCGCGCAAGCTCGAGGCGGCCGGCAAGGGCGTGTGTTCGGCCGCGGCCGCGAAGGTGCTGATCCGCGACATGATCGCGGCCGAGCGGCACACCGATCCGCTGTCCGACGTCGCGCTCGCGCACAACCTCGCGGGCCGCGGCATCCTGCTTGCACGACGCACGGTGACGAAGTATCGCCAGGCAATGAAGATTCCGCCGGCCGACCTGCGGCGCCGCGACGCCGCATGACGGCTGCCGGGTGAACCCATCGCGCGCGGGCGCCGACCGTCGTGTCGACGCGCGCGCCAACGGCAGGAGCGCAACCATGCCAGCCAAATCGCAGGCCCAGCAGCGTGCGGCGGGAGCCGCACTGTCGGCCAGGCGCGGCAAGACGAAAATGAAGGACCTCAAGCCGCCGGCAAAGTCGATGGCCAGGTCGATGAGCGAAAAGGAACTCGAGGAAATGGCGTCGACGCCGAGGCGCGGCAAACCGGAGCACAGGCACGATGCGTGACCGGCGACGACGTGTACTGACGACTGCTGCGATCCAGGAGGTATCCATGCTGCGATACGCCATCATCTTCTTCATCATCGCGATCGTCGCGGCCGTGTTCGGCTTCGGCGGGATCGCGGCCGGCGCGGCGGAGATCGCGAAGATCCTGTTCTATATCTTCGTCGTGATCTTCCTCGTCACGCTGCTGCTGGGCGTCGTGCGACGATGAGCCGCGCGCCCGACCGGTCGCAGCGCATCGCGGAACTCGAGCACGCGCTCGCGAACGGCTTCCCGTCGCAGTCGACGGTCGTCGTGCATGCGGACGACGCTTCTGGGCGGCTGACGATCCAGGTGTCGTGGGTGCGTGTGCCGGCCGACGAGGGCGCGCGCGAATGGCGTTGCGCGATCGATCTTCGGTTCGATCCGGACGTGATCACGCGTTATGCGTCGCTCGGCGCGGCCGACCGGCTGCGCGTACGCACGCATCTGTGCGACAGCGCGCGGCGTGCGGTGGACGAGCGCAAGCCGCGCGTCGAGGATGCGGCGATCGAGTGCGACGTGGCGCTCGACGTGACGCGCGCCGAACTCGATGCGGCGCTGCGCGCGCCCTGACACGGCAGCCGCTTGGCGGGTGGCGGCGCGGCGAACCGCGTGGCCGTTGCATCCCCGAACGCGGCGTGCGCACGTCGATGCCGATTCCTCCATCAGCCAACCCCGAGGCTGCCGCTCGCGTGTGGCGGCCCGGCTGCGCGGCCCCGCGCATCCCGGGCGCATCAACGCCGATGCTGCTGCATCCGGTGGTACCAGTTCATCAGCGGCGTCGCGGAGATCCCGTGCACGATCACCGACGCCGACACGACAGCCAGCACGGGTGCCGCGAGCGGGCGCACCGTGCCGGACGGCCCGTGCTCGAGCGCGAACAGCAGGTAGTAGAACGAGCCGATTCCCCGGATGCCGAACCACGCCATCAGTCGCCGCTGCGCATGCGTCGCGCGCGACCCGGCGAGCGCGACCCGCACCGCGAGCGGCCGCACGGCGACGAACAGCACGACGGCCAGCGCCGCCGCGCCCCACGTGAGCAGCGGGCCCGGCAACGTCGCGAGCACGCTGCCGATCATCGTCATGACGACGGCTTCCGCGATCCGTTCGAGTTCGATCGTGAAGCCGAGTACCGATTCGGCCATGTACGCGTGCGCTTTCTCCGGATGCTTCTCGGTAGCGACGACGTCGGCCGAATCGATCTGGCCGATCACTTCGCTCGGCATGCGGTCGCCGCTCGCGCGATGCTCGACGCGGCGCATCGCGACCCCGGCCGCGAACGTCGCGATGAACCCGAACGCGTGCGCGAACTGCGCGGCGCCGAACGACAGCACGATCAGCGCGAGCGCGAAGAAGCCTTCGAGGCCGAGCGCCTGGGCGTGGCGCGTGCGCAGCCAGCCGATCGTCTTCGTCGTGATCCAGCCGAGGCCGCCGCCGATCGCGGCTGCGCCGGCGATGCCCCACAGCGTCGCGAGCACGAACGCGCCCGACAGCGGCGGCGGCCCGTGCGTCGCGTCGTGCGCGCCGCACAGCGCGAGCCCGGCCAGCGCGAACGGCAGCGCGATTCCGTCGTTCAGGCCGCCTTCGCCCGACAGCGCGAAGCGCACGAGGTCGCGATCGCCCGGGTCGTGCACCTGCACGTCGTGCGCGAGCACGGGGTCGGTCGGCGCGAGGGTCGCCGCGAGCAGCAGCGCAGGGCCCCAGTCGAGCCCGAGTATCCACATCGCGCACGCGGCGAGCAGCGGGACGGTGACGGCCATCGCGAGCAGGCCGAGGCGGCACGGCACGCGCCACAGCCGGTCGGTGAGCGGCACGCGCAGCCGCAGCCCGATCGCGAACAGCGACACGAGCAGCGCGACCTCGACGATCTCGCGCAGCAGCCGTGCATCGCGGCCGATGTCGAGCTGCAGCAGGCCGGCGCCGGACGGGCCGAGCGCGACGCCGAGCGCCAGGTAGATCATCGCGGCGCTGCACGGCAGGTGGCGCAGTGCGGACGTCGCGACGCCCATGCCCATCAGCACCGCGCCGACGATCAGGTACCAGAGCGTCTCGTGCATGTGTGCCGTCGCTGCATGCGGGTGACGCGCTCGCGCGCCGTCACGGCTTGCGGCCGAAGGCCTCGCGCAGTTTCCGCTTGGCGCGTTCGAGCGTTGCGCGGCGCGTTTTCGGCAGGTTGCGGCCCGCGCGGTTCACGTAGAAGTTCAGCATCGACATCGCCGACTGGAACGGCGATGCCTTGCGGCGGCGGCTGTGTTCGGCCGAATGCTTCAGCGACGCGGCGATCGCGGCAGGATCGTCGGACTTGAAGATGTCGGGCTCGATGTCGAGCGCATCGCTGGTTTGCGTGACGCCGGCGGACCAGCGCTTGCGGTGTTGCGGGTCGATGCCGCGGGCGCGGCCCGGGTGCCGCACCAGGCGCTTGCCGTGCGCGCGGGAAGCGGTAGCGGAAGTCATTGCGTGGGCTCCATTGGGGGTTCACAAGGGACGGAGTACAGGCGTTGGCGGCGCAAACCGCGTGCCGCAGACGCGCATCGTCAACGTGACGAACCCATGCTGCCGGCGGCACGGGCGTTGCTGGACAAGACGGGCAGAACACGCCATCCCGCCATCCCGCCATCAAGCAGGAGGACAACATGCAATCGCATTCCCGGATCCAACTGGAGAACGACGAGATCGACAACGATGCCGACGGCGAGTCGATCGACGCCGACGATCTCGATACGACGGTGCATGTCGACGTCGCAACGGGGAGGATCATGTTTCAGGCGGCGTGGGCGCAGGCGGCCGATCCGCCGCCCGAGACCGCGGGGCATTCGGTCGTGCTCGTGCTCGACTGCGACACGATGGAACGCTACGCGGATCTCGACGAAGGCACGCGGATGCGCGTGCACGCGATCCTGCACGACACGGTGCAGGACCTGCTCGACCGCCTGCCCGACGGGAACGTGACGCTGACGGTCGAGCTGACCGATGCGATGCTCGACGCCGCGTGCCGGCTGCAGTAACCGTGTCGATCGGCCAGGCGATTCCGTCCACGCGAACGGGTTTGCGGGCATGTCGCTTGCTGCGCGACAAGCATGGCACGGTGTGTGCCGCCACGTGAACGGAGGGACGCATGAATGGCAGGCTGGATCATTGCAAGATTGCCATCCTCGCGGTCGACGGTGGGCCGGTGGATCGCCTCGCGGCGTGGGGCGCCTGAGACGATGCCGTCCGGTTCCGCCCGCCGCGTGACGCTGGTCGATGTGCCGCCCGTGTTCGACGGTGCGGCGCTGCAGTTGCGCTTCGTCGTCGACGTCGATGGCGAACCGCAGACCTGGGCGATCACGGTCGAAGCGCTGGAGGACCATTTCGGCGCGCGGTCCGCGCTGGAGGCCGATCTGCGCGATGCGTTCGAACAGGGCCGCGCGCGGATCGAAGCCGCATGCGCGGACGTGCTGGCCGACGGCAACAGCGGCGTGGTGCTGCATAGCGGCGATTTCCGCGCGCCGGCCGGCCTGTCCCCGTCACGGCGGTCCTGACCCCGCTGTCGTTCCCGGCGCGCGGTGCGGCGGTTTGCGCCCGGCATTACACGCCGTTGAAAACTTTGCACCGGCCGCCGGCCGCCGCGCGGTGTCACGTCGCGCCGCGCGCAAGCCGCGCGGGCGGCGATTGCGCCACGTCAACCGGCATGGTCCCTGCATGCGTTGCTTCGTACCGGCGCACACCTCGCGCAGCCGCCAATGGGGAACGAGCATGCTGACCGCCCATGAATTCGCCACGCTGCTCCTGGTGCATCGGGCACCGGAGCAGATCGGGATCGATCGCGAGGACGCGTCGCGCGAGTCGAACGGCGCCTGATCGTGATGCAGCACGACGACACGTCGGGCGAGCGCTGGCCCGCGCTGACAGCCGACGGGCTGTCTGTCGTGCAATGCGTGCAGCGCAACGACGCGAGCGAGCCCGACGTCACCGACGCATGACGGGCGGGTGCGCGGCAACGAGCACCGCGACGGGCAACGTGGCCAGGCAGCGGTCGAGTGGCAGCATGCGCTTCGGAGCGTCGATTGCGTCCCGCCCATCCCGTCCATCCCGGGCATTCAGCCAGTCCGTCCACGACCCGTCGACATCGCGCGGCAGCACGACCGCCGTATCGCCCCATTGCGCGGGCGCCACGCGCGGCAATTCCGGCGCTTCACCGAGCAGCCGGCACGCGAGCCGCGTCGCGACCACCACCACGGTGGCCTCATCGCTGCGCCGCGCGAACGCCAGCGCATGGCACCCGAGCGGGCCGCGCACGCGCAGCGGCACATACGCGCCGTGCGCGAACGTCGCCGGCCATCGCGC
>NZ_JAAGPP010000235.1:0-9178 GCF_017104975.1 Burkholderia sp. Ac-20344 | reverse complement strand
AAACCCCTCATTTACCCCCTTTCCCTACACGCCGCTATTCCGACCGACACGGCCACCGCCGAGAACAGCACACAGGCGAACGCGAGTGCGAACCACGCAGGCTGCCAGCCATGGACACCCTGCACGAGCGTCGCCGGCACGAGCAGCGACGATGCGACGATGCCCCACCCCGTGCCGCCGTAGTAGAGGCCGAGCAGCAACCCCGCATCGCGCGGCGACGCCGATGCGAGCCGCGCGGCCAGCACGCCGCCGCTGATGAAGATCAGCGCGCTGCCGACGCCGGTCGCGAGCCGCTGCACGAGCAGCGCGTGCATGCCGGACGTGAGCCCGCACGCGGCCATCAGCAACGCGGTCAGCGCGCAGCCGGCCGCCAGCAGCGAGCCTGCTCGCCAGCGCCGCGACAGCAACGGAAACGCGAGCGCACCGATCAGGTAGCCGGCCGCGTTCGCGGTGTTCAGCGCGCCGGCCTGTGCGAACGTCCAGCCGAGATCGGCCTTCATCGGCGGCAGCAGCAGCGCATACGAAAAGCGCGCGAGGCCGAGCGCGATCGCGCTGCCGAGCGACAGGCCGATCGCGAGCCGCCACGCGGCCATGCGATCGGGATCACGGTCGGGGTAAGGGCGGGTCGCGCCGGGGTCCGGCCGCGACGGGCCGGCATGCTCCGGTTGCGGCGCTGTGCGCATCAGGTCGTCTCCTTTGTCGTTCGAATGCGGGACATGTCGTTGCGACGGAACAGGGTGCTCGCATGTGTCATTCCCGGCTCACGAGGCTTCCGCGGCTGTCGACCGATCATACTTGAGCCGTCCCGGGCCGGCATGCGCCGGCAACAGCAAGCCGGCGCATCGGCCGGTTCGCCCCTGCATCGACGGCAGAGGCGGCAATCGCCGGAAAACGTCCGCCGCTTGCCTGCGCTACCCCCGCAATCCGGCCGCGAAGGCCGTGAGCAAAGCACGCCCCTCGGGCCATTCCGCCAATCCCGCCTCCGCATTCAGATGGCCGCGCGGGCCGAGCAGCAGCGGCGTCGCACCACGCGCGCTCGCCCATGCAATGCCGTTCCCGGACGGGTCGTACCCGTCATCCGAACTGGCGATCGCCAGCACCGGCAAGCCACCGAAATCGCCGCCCGGCACATTCGCGAACGCACGGGCCGCGGCCGGAAAACGCGGGCCGCCCGGATCGGGCACCGCCACGAGCCATGCGCCGCGCACGACGCGCGTCGACGCCGCACGCCAATGTGCGAACAGCAGGCAACCCAGCGAATGACAGATCACCACCGGCGGTGCCGCGGCTTGCGCGACGGCTTCGTCGAGCGCCGCCATCCAGTCACGCAGGTCGGGCGCATCCCACGACGCAGGCGCCATGCGGATGGCGCCCGGAAGCGCGGCCTCCCAGTGGCTCTGCCAATGGTCCGGTCCCGAGTTGCCGATCCCCGGCACGATCACGATCGTCTGATCCATCTCCGTCTCCCTCTCCATGAAAAGGCGAGCTCGCAGTCTGGCCTGCCGGAAACCGGCCGGGAATGGCAAATCATCGGATATTGAGACAATATGCCGATGAATTAACGGAGCGGGAAAGCGGACATGTCGAACGGAGAGCTCGATCGCCTGGATCTTTCGATCCTCGAGGCGCTACAGGAAAACGCGCGGATGCCGCTGTCCGAAGTGGGCCGGCGCATCGGGCTGTCGCAGCCTGCCACGTCGGAGCGCGTCAAGCGGCTGGAAGAACGCGGCATCATCGCGGGCTACGGCGCACGGATCGATCCGGCCGCGCTGGGGTTGGGAATGATGGCCATCATCCGGTTGAAGACGACGCACGAACACATCAAGCCTGCGCTGCGCGCGTTCGCCGAGATGCCGCACGTCATCGAGGTCCACCGGATGACCGGCGAGGATTGCTTCCTGCTGAAGGTCCTGGTGCCGACACCGGCACAACTGGAAACCCTCATCGACGCGATCGCCCGCTTCGGCGCGGTCACGACGTCGCTGGTGCTCCGGTCCGAGCCGGCCAAACCGCTCGGCAAGGCGCTGCTCGGTTGACACGGGTAGCAGGCTGCTGACCGGCGACGCATTCGAATGCACTGCCGCCGCAAACGACATCGATCGCGACGATCGGGGCGCTTGAATTCCCGATGAAAAATCGCCGAATGCAATGCGTCGATTCCAATTCCGGTCATTGAAAAAATGACATCGCATCCGTCATTCGCTTTATCCGTGTTTTACGGCACACGACTCGCCAATCCCCCGTGTTTAGCACGCTTTGGCTAAAAACCTTGCAACGCATTGCATTCGTAAATTCCTCAGACTAATATCAACGCCACTCGTCGCGCATTCACGAAATGCCTGATGAGGAGTGGCAACTTTTTAGCCGCGTTTTCATGTTGAATCACTCATGTTCACCACAGGAGAATTGACATGCAGGACACCCAGCAGATCGAATTGCTTGACTGGATGCAGGAAGACACGCACCCCGAGGCCGTCGACATGATGGTCGAGGACGCCGTAGTGCCGTTCGGCACCGCGCTCTGGCCGGTCTGAGCGGGCCACCCGTTCTCGCGGAAGGGCTGCGGCCCTTCCGCCGTTTCCGGAGACACGCATGCTGAACCTGCACCGCGCGCTGGGCTTCCACCCCGCGCTGCGCGACAAGCTTGCGCGCGGCGAGTCGGGAAAACTGCTGGTCGGCCATGACACCCGCAACCGCGACGTCGCGTTGCGCGCGTTTTCCGCCCTGCCCGATTCGCTCGACGCGACCACGCTCTGCCTCGAAAGCACCCCGCCCGCCGATATCGCTGCCGCGCTCGAATGCGCCGATCTGTTCGTGCTGCTGTACGACTCGTCGTGCCTGCCGACGCCGTCGCCGAGCGGGCCGCCGTTCCTCGCCGCGATCCGCCCCGCGATCGTCGAGCACTGGAGCAAGTCGGTGCTGTTCAAGGATTACGGCCCGCATCTCGACGAGGCGTTCGCCGAATCGCTCGACGACATCGCGGCACGCAACGGCCGGCTGATCGACGCGGCCGCACGCGCGTCGCAGATCCGCTTCATCGATGAAGCCGGCAACACGCTGACGGGCTCGCTCGCACCGGACCAGAAATGGACGAGCGTGGACGGAATGGGCAACCTCGACGTCGTGCCCGGCGAGATCGCGACGCACGTCACCGACCTCAACGGCTCGATCGTCTTCAGCGGCACGTTTCTCGGCACCGTGCCGTTCGCGATCAAGTACAAGGTGGCCGAACGGCTCGCAACACTGCATGTCGAGAACAGCATGATCGTCGGTTTCGATACCGACAACGAAGGCTTCCGGCGCGATTTCTCGACCTATCTCGACCGGCATGCGAATCACCGGCGGATCGAGGAATTCGGCATCGGCACGAACCTCGGGATTCGCGGGCTGTACGGCCGCAACGCGGGGTTCGAGGAACGTCATCCGGGCCTGCACCTCGGGCTCGGCGGCGGCGAAAACGGCAGCCACCATCTCGACCTGATCTTCGCGCGCGGCACGCTCGCGCTCGACGACCGGATCGTGTTCGACGGCGCGTTCGCCGTCTGACGAAGCGGCTGCGTGCTCAGGCTTCGGCGGCCCCCGTGTCGCCGAGCCACTTGAACATCACGAGGCTGTCGACGAAGCCGAGCCGCGCGTGACGATATGCGCGCGGCAGCCGGCCGACGATTTCAAACCCCAGCTTCTGCCACAGCGCGACCGCCACCTCGTTCGTCGACACGACCGAGTTGAACTGCATCGCGAGGAAGCCGCGCTCGCGCGCGACCTGCTGCGAG
Organism: Burkholderia sp. Ac-20344; assembly: GCF_017104975.1. Taxonomy (NCBI): domain Bacteria; kingdom Pseudomonadati; phylum Pseudomonadota; class Betaproteobacteria; order Burkholderiales; family Burkholderiaceae; genus Burkholderia; species Burkholderia sp. Ac-20344. Next base: position 5,405 of record NZ_JAAGPP010000235.1, on the reverse strand, counting down.
TGCTCGCACATCAGGCGTGCGACGCCGCGGCCGCGTGCGGCCTCGCTCACCATGTAGCCGCAGTTGCTCACGTGATTGCCGGGCCCGGCCGCGTTCGCCTTCAGGTAGTACGAACCGAGCACGACGCCGTCCTCTTCGGCGATCCACGTGCACAGCGGCGCGTCGAGCCACAGCGCGCGCGCCGCTTCCTGCGTCGGCGCCGGATCGAATGCATAGGTTTCCTGATCAGCGACGATCGCGCGGTAGGTCGGCCAGAAGCGCGGGAAATCGTCGTCGGTCATCGGGCGAATCGTGATCATGCGGGTTCTCTCGTGATTGAATGTCGGCAGGAAAGCCAGCGATCGTACCGTGATTCACGAACCGCCGCTGCCCCGTTGCGCCGCGCTGCGATACGCGCCCGGCGGCACGCCGTACCAGCGCTTGAACGCCTGCGAGAAACTCGACAGATCGCTGAAGCCGAGCCGCTCGGCCACTTCCGCGAGCGACAGGTGCGCGTCGCCGAGCAACGTCTCGGCCATCGCGCCGCGCGCCTGCGCGAGCAGCGCCCGGAACGTCGTGCCCTCCTCCTGCAGCCGGCGCTTGAGCGTGCGCGGGCTCGTGTTCATCAGCCGCGCCATGTCCTCGAGCGAGAACGGTGTGGCGCCCGGTGTCGCGGTCAGGTACTGGCGCACCATCTCCGACGTGCCCACGCGCGCGCGCCGCGCTTCGAGCAGCTGGCCGCACATCTGCTCGCACATCGACACCGTCAGCGGATTCGCGTGCGGCAGCAGCCGGTCGAGAAACACGCGGTCGAATGCGAGGCTGTTCGCGCGCGCCGAGAAAACCGGTTCGACGCCGGCGATGCGCGGCACCGGCACGGACGGCGCGCGCGTCGCCTGCAGCGTGAAGCGCGACAACGCGAATGCGTCGCCGCCGATTTCCTGCAGCAGCACGGCCGCGGCTGCCATGTCGCGCTCGACGAGGAACCGGCTCAGCGCGCCATCGAGTTCCGGCGCGCCGAAATTGAGCATGCACGTCCCGTCTTCCTCGCGGTACGTGATCACGGTGAACGCGTAGGTGAGCGGCAGGAAGCGCATCGCCAGCGCGAGCGCGTCGCGCGCGGTCGCGCTGGCGATCAGCCCATAGCCCCACACGCCGTACGCGGAGAAGTGGTAGCGCCGGCCGACCTCGAACCCGAGGCCCGGCGTGCGCCCGAGCACGCGCAGCAGGTTGCCGGTCAGCCGCAGTTCCTGCGCGGCCGTCACCTCGACTTTCGGATCGTCGAGCTGCGCGTCCGCGAGCCCCGTGCCGGCCAGCAGCGTCGCGTGCGGCACGCCGCGCTCGTCGCCGAAATCGACCAGCAGCCGGGCGCTGGCCGGACTCCGGGTGAAATCCCAGAAGCTCATGCGGAGAAACCCTCGAAGCGCCGATTTGGCCCAAATACTAAAACAATTGTCCCGAAGCAGCATTGGTGTTTTCCCATGCGGCCAGCACCATCGGCGTCATCCAGTCGTCGTCCGAACGACGCCATCTCCCTCCGGAGGAGACACCATGCGACCGAGTCGCACGACCGATCCCGCAACCCGCTTCGTACACCCGCGTGCCGCGTTCGCCCGCGCCCCCGCCCCGCCGCGCGCGATCCGCCCGCCGCGCGCCGGCCACCGGTGCGCGCTGCCGCGCCCCGCCTGATCCATCGACTATCGACCCAGGAGACGATCCATGAGCAAGACTTTCGACTACATCGTCGTCGGCGGCGGTTCGGGCGGCTGCGTCGTCGCCGGCCGGCTGACCGAGGACCCGGCCGTGACCGTCTGCGTGCTCGAGGCCGGCGGCCGCGGCGACGGCACGCTCGTCAACGTGCCGACCGGCGCGGTCGCGATGATGCCGACCCGCGTGAACAACTGGGCCTTCGACACAGTGCCGCAGCCGGGCCTCGGCGGACGCATCGGCTACCAGCCGCGCGGCAAGGCGCTGGGCGGTTCGTCGGCCATCAACGCGATGGTCTATATCCGCGGCCATCGCGTCGACTACGACGGCTGGGCCGCGCTCGGCAACGAAGGCTGGGCCTACGACGACGTGCTGCCGTACTTCCGCCTCAGCGAGCACAACGAGCGCTTCGACGATGCGTGGCACGGCCGCGACGGCCCGCTGTGGGTGAGCGACCTGCGCACCGGCAACCCGTTCCATGCGCGCTACCTGGAAGCCGCGCAGCAGGAAGGCCTGCCGCTCACCGACGATTTCAACGGCGCGCAGCAGGAAGGCATCGGCCTCTACCAGGTCACGCAGAAGCACGGCGAACGGTGGAGCGCGGCGCGCGCGTACCTGCTGCCGCACGTCGGCCGGCGCGACAACCTGACGGTCGAGACGCACGCGCAGGTGCTGCGCATCCTGTTCGACGGCACGCGCGCGGTCGGGGTCGAAGTGCGCCAGCGCGGCGAGGTCCGCACGCTGCGCGCACGGCGCGAAGTCGTGCTCGCGGCCGGCGCGCTGCAGACGCCGCAGTTGCTGATGCTGTCGGGCGTCGGCCCGGGCCGCGAACTCCAGCAACAGGGCATCGCCGTGCATGCCGACCTGCCCGGCGTCGGCCGCAACCTGCAGGATCATCCGGATTTCATCTTCGGCTACCGCACGCGCAGCGTCGATACGATGGGCGTGTCCGCGCGCGGCGGCCTGCGCATGTTGCGCGAGCTTGCGCGCTTTCGCCGCGAACGGCGCGGCATGCTGACGTCGAATTTCGCGGAAGGCGGCGGCTTCCTGAAGACCCGCGCCGAACTCGACGCCCCGGACATCCAGCTGCACTTCGTCGTCGCGCTCGTCGACGATCACGCGCGCAAGCTGCACGCCGGCCACGGGCTGTCGTGCCACGTGTGCCTGCTGCGGCCGCGCAGCCGCGGCTCGGTCACGCTCGACAGCGCCGATCCGCTCGCCGCGCCGCGCATCGATCCCGCGTTCTTCGACGATCCGCGCGACCTCGACGACATGGTCGCGGGCTTCCGCCTCACGCGCCGGCTGATGGAAGCGCCGGCGCTCGCCGGCTGGACCACGCGCGACCTGTTCACCGCGAACGTCGACACCGACGATGAAATCCGCGACGTGCTGCGGCGGCGCACCGACACCGTGTATCACCCGGTCGGCACGTGCCGGATGGGGCACGACGCGCTCGCCGTCGTCGATCCGCAACTGCGCGTGCGCGGCCTGCAGGGGCTGCGCATCGTCGATGCGTCGGTCATGCCGACGCTCATCGGCGGCAACACCAACGCACCCACGATCATGATCGCCGAGAAGGCCGTCGACCTGATCCGCGGCGTGAGCCGCACGCAAGTGCGACCGCAGCGCGAAGCCGCCGACGCAGCGACGGATCGCGACACCGTTCCAGCAGCGTGCGCCGCGCACGATGCCCTCCAGCCGGAGGAAACCCGCCATGTCGTCGCGTGACGCAGCCCATCTGACCGAATCCGCCGCCCCGCTTGCGGCGATCATCGTCGGCGCCGGCTTCGCCGGCATCGGCATGGCGATCGCGCTGCAACGTGCCGGCATCCACGATTTCGCGATCGTCGAACGCTCGCACGACGTCGGCGGCGTGTGGCGCGACAACAGCTACCCGGGCGCCGCCTGCGACGTGCCCTCGCACCTGTACTCGTTCTCGTTCGAGCCCAATCCGGCCTGGTCGCACGTGTTCGCGCCGCAGCCCGAAATCCATGCGTACCTGCAGCATTGCGCGCGCAAGTACGGCCTCGCGCGCTACCTGCGCTTCGGCGCCGAAGTCGCGCACGCGCGCTACGACGAAGCCGCCGCGCTGTGGCGCGTCACGCTCGCCGACGGCACGACGCTGAGCGCCGCCGTGCTCGTCAGCGGCACCGGCCAGTTGAGCCGCCCCGCGATGCCCGACCTGCCCGGCATCGACACGTTCCGCGGCCGCGCCTTCCACTCCGCGCACTGGGATCACGACTATGCGCTCGCCGGCCAGCGCGTGGCGGTGGTCGGCACCGGCGCGTCGGCGATCCAGTTCGTCCCGGCGATCGCCGGCGACGTGCAGCGCCTGGTCGTATTCCAGCGTTCGCCGGCCTACGTGATGCCGCGCCCCGACCGCGCGTACCGCCCGTGGGAGAAGGCGCTGTCCCGCCGGTTGCCGTGGGCGATGAAGCTGCATCGCGCATCGATCTACCTGCGCTACGAATCGCGCGCGATCGCATTCACGCGCCTGCACAATCTGATGAAGGTCGCGGTCGGCCGGCCGTTCCTCAAGCTGCTCGCACGCGACGTGCCGGATGCCGCGTTGCGTGCGCGGCTCACGCCCGACTACCCGATCGGCTGCAAGCGCATCCTGCTGTCGAGCAACTACCTTGCCGCGATGAGCCGCGACAACGTCGCGCTCGTCACGCAGCGGATCCGCCGCGTGACGGAGGACGGCATCGAGACCGTCGACGGCCTGCACCATCCGGTCGACGCAATCGTCTACGGCACGGGGTTCGCGGCAACCGAGTTCCTGTCGCCGATGCGCATCACGGGCCGCGACGGGCTCGACCTGAACGACGCATGGCGGCGTGGCGCGCAGGCGTATCTCGGGCTCACCGTGCCCGGCTTTCCGAACTTCTTCATGCTGTACGGCCCGAACACGAATCTCGGGCACAACTCGATCGTCTACATGCTCGAAAGCCAGATCGCGCATGTGATGCGCTGCCTGCGCACGATGCAGCGCGACGGCGCGCGCGAGATCGACGTCGACGCGCGCCGCTACCGGCGCTTCAACACGCATGTGCAGCAGCGGCTCGAAGGATCGGTGTGGAACAGTTGCAAGAGCTGGTACGTCGATGCATCGGGACACAACAGCACGAACTGGCCGGGCTTCACGCTGACCTACCGGTGGATCACCCGCTTCACCGGGATGTCCGCTTATCGCTTCACGCACCCGCTGCCCGAGTCGGTCGCACCGGCGCGCGGCGTGGTGGTCGCGCCGCCCGCCGGGCGGCTGGAGGCCCTCACGGCCGCATCGCTGCGCGGCTTCCTGCGCGTCGCGTTCCGGCCGCTGATCGGGCCGCCGTTCGGCGCGCGCATGCAGCGCCGCGTCGTCGCACTGCTGTCGCCGCTGATGCCCGGCACCGGCGGCACGCTGCGCTACCGTACGTCCGCGCACCGCGTGCCGGTCGAAATCGTTGCGCCGAAACGCGGCGACGGGGGCGGCGCGATCCTCTATCTGCACGGCGGCGCATTCTGTCGCGGCGGGCCGCATACGCATCGCGGCGGGACGACGCGGCTCGCGAACGAGGCCGGCCTGCCGGTGTGGGTGCCCGATTACCGGCTGGCCCCCGAGCATCCGAGCCCCGCCGCGCTCGACGACGCGCTGGCCGTCTATGACGCGATGCGCGCGCAGGGCCATGCGCCGCACCGGATCGTGATCGCCGGCGATTCGGCCGGCGGTGCGCTGA
>NZ_JAAGPP010000234.1:0-268 GCF_017104975.1 Burkholderia sp. Ac-20344 | reverse complement strand
ACAATGGGGTAGAGCTCGGTGGTCGCCGGATCATTAAAAAAAAAAAAAAATAAAAAAAAAAAAAAAAAAACAGAATTAATAAATAGAAATATATAAATCATGTGACGACAAATAAGAGAGTAAATCTGATCAATGTGCATATTTACTAACGGCCAGTGATGGAGTATCTATGTGACTATGTGTTATGTGGTTGCTAGCTGAAACTTATTGCTAATCCATCAGTAGATCTATTACTGAATTACTCTACAGAGATACTAGCTGAATATTT
>NZ_JAAGPP010000233.1:0-9609 GCF_017104975.1 Burkholderia sp. Ac-20344 | reverse complement strand
TGCGGCCGCCGAGGTCGATCACCTTCGTCGCACGGCCCGCGAGCGGCATCACGTCCGCGTCGCTGCCGACCGCGACGAAGCGGCCTTCCTTGATCGCCACGGCAGCGGCGACGGGGTTCGCGCGGTCGAGCGTCGTGATGCGCCCGTTGTGCAGGATGAGATCGGGTTGAGTAGCGGTTGCGCTCATGAAGTGTCCTCGATGCAGTCAGAAGCCGAGCCAGTGACGGACCGGTGCGATGGCCTGGGCGCCGATCAGCATGCCGGCCAGGCCGACCAGCGCGATCAGCGGCGGTGCCGGCGAGCGCACCTTGATCACGCTGTACATGACGCCGACCAACACGCCGGCGCCCAACGAAATTAGATAAGATTCCATAACGATTTTTCTCCCGGCCGGATTAGAATCACCTGCATCGCACGCCCGCCTTCGCGGTGCGCCGCATCCGTTTCGCTTCCCGGCCATTCATTCCGACCATGCAACACCTTCCTGATCTAGAAGCCTGGGCCATCTTTGCGCGCGTCGCGGAGACCGGTTCATTCGCGAAAGCCGCCGACCTGCTCGGCGTAACGCAGCCGACCGTGTCGAAAGCCATCGCGCGCCTCGAAAAGCGCCTCGGTGCGATGCTGCTGTACCGCACGTCGCGCAAGCTGTCGCTCACGCCAACCGGCGAACTGCTGCGCGACCGCGCGATCCGCCTGCTCGCCGATGCGGAGCTGATCGAAAGCGAAGCGACCGCGCAGGCGCTCGAACCGCACGGCCTCGTACGCGTGAACGCGCCGATGTCGTTCGGGCTGCGCCATCTGTCGCCGGTGCTGCCCGCGTTTCTCGAACGCTATCCGCACGTCGACATCGACCTCGTGCTCACCGATCACATCGTCGACATCGTGTCCGGCGGCTTCGACGTCGCGATCCGCATCGCCGAGCTGAGCGATTCGTCGTTGCGCTCGCGCCGGCTCTGCGCGGTGCGCCGTCCGCTCGTCGCGTCGCCCCTGTATTTCGAGCGGCATGGCCGGCCCACGCATCCGCACGACCTCGAACGGCACGTGTGCCTCACCTACACGAACCTGCCGACGCCCGAGTACTGGCGCTTTCGCCATCCGGCATCGGGCGAGGAAGTCGGCATCTCGGTGCATGGACGCATCCGCACCAACAACGCCGACGTGATCGCCCCCGCGCTCGTCGCCGGCCACGGCCTCGCGCTGCAGCCCGAATTCCTGGTGTGGGACGCACTGCAGCGCGGCGAACTCGAGGAAGCGATGCAAGACTGGAAGATCGCCGACATCAACGTCAACCTCGTCACGCCGCCCGGCATGCTGCGCGCCGCACGCGTGACGGTACTGCTCGATTTCCTTGCCGAACACTTCGCGCACGCGCCGTGGGCGCTGCCCGAGGCCTGAGCACGGCGGCCGGCGAGGACTTCGGCCGGCGCGTGCATCGCGTACGCCGGCCGCACCGGGCCCGGCCGGCGGCCCGTTACTTCGCCGGCACGGGCGGGAGCGACTCGTGCGGCGTCAGCGTACGCTCGGCGGCCTTGTGGACCATCGTGTACGCGTAGTCGACGCCCATCCCGTACGCGCCCGAATGCTCCTTCGCGATCGCCATCACCGCGTCGTACGAATCGCGGCGCGCCCAGTCGCGCTGCCATTCGAGCAGAACCTGCTGCCACGTGACGGGCACCACGCCCGCCTGCACCATCCGCTGCATCGCGAAATCGTGCGCGGCCTGCGACGTGCCGCCCGATGCGTCGGCGACCATGTAGATCTCGTAGTCGCCTTCGAGCATCGCGCACAGTGCGAACGTGGTATTGCAGACTTCCGTCCACAGGCCCGATACGACCACCTTCTTGCGGCCGTTCGCGGCGAGCGCGTCACGCACCTTCTGGTCGTCCCACGAGTTCATCGACGTGCGTTCGAGCGTCTTCTGGTTCGGGAATACGTCGAGCAGCTCGGGATAGGTATGACCCGAGAAGCTGTCGCTTTCGACCGTCGTGATCGTGGTCGGGATGTTGAATACCTTCGCGGCCTTTGCCAGCCCGACGACGTTGTTCTTCAGCACCTGGCGGTCGATCGACTGCACGCCGAACGCCATCTGCGGCTGCTGGTCGATGAAGATCAGCTGGCTGTTCTGCGGAGTCAGTACTTCAAGCTTCGGATTGCTCATGGCGAATGGCGTCCTGTGAACGAAAAAAAAGGCCTGCCTCGACCGTGAGAACGGGAGGAGCCGGAGGTGTGTCACGCCGGATCGTCGTCCGGCGCGAAACATTTAATCCGGAAACGCGCGGCGCGAACACCCAAGAAACGGAATCGATGTGATTCCGGAAACGGCGTCCATTCGGGGCGGCCCGCTCTTTTTTTCTTCACGTAAACCCGATAGGCTTTCAAAACTTTGACGGCGCCATTGCGGTGCCGCCCGGCCATCACGAGGCGCTCCTCCATGAAACCGTATGTCTTCTCGCTGCTCGCCGGCATCCTCGCCGGCGTCATCTACGGCGCGATCGGCGTGAACTCGCCCGCGCCGCCGATCATCGCGCTCACCGGCCTGCTCGGCATGCTGGCCGGCGAACAGATCCTGCCCGTCGCGCGGCGCATGCTCGCCGGCCATCGGCTGAACGCCGCATGGCGCGATGCGAAGTGCAGCCAGCACATGTTCGGCGCGCTGCCCGGCGGCAGCACGAACGAACGCAAGCCCTCATGATGCGCACACGCCGCACTGACCACGCATGACCAACGTCGAGCTGTTCCATTACCTGCTGCTGTTGATCTGCGGTGCGGGCGCGCTCACGTGGCTCGCCGAGCGGATTTCGATACCGCCCGCCGTCGTGCTGCTGCTCGGCGGCTGCGTGGTCGCAGTCGCCGGCAAGCGCGTGCCCGACATGGACCCGGCGCTGCTGCTCGCGGCCGTGCTGCCGCCGCTGCTGATGTCGAGCGGGTTCTACACCGCATGGAAGGAATTCCGGCAGGAGCTTGCGTCGATCGCGTCGCTCGCGCTCGGCGCGGTGGTGTTCACGACCGTCGCGGTCGCGCTCGCCGTGCATGCCGTGAACCCTGCGCTGCCGTGGGCCGCATGCTTCACGCTCGGCGCGATCGTGTCGCCGCCCGACGCGGTCGCCGCGAAGGCGATCCTGCAGCGCCACCCGCTGCCCGCGCGGCTCGTCGCGGTGCTCGAAGGCGAAAGCCTCGTCAACGATGCGTCGGGTCTGCTGCTGTACCAGATGGCCGTGTCGGCCGCGCTCGCCGTATCGATCACGGCCTCGAGCGCCACCGGGCTGTTCTTCTCGCTCACGCTGATCGGCATCGCGGTCGGCCTCGCGTGCGGCCATGCGATGAGCTGGGTGCTGCCGCGCCTGCGCGACCCGATGCTCGGCATCGTCGTGACCTTCGCGATGGCATGGGGCAGCTACGGGATCGCCGAAGCCGTCGACGGCTCGGGCGTGCTGTCGGTCGTCACTTGCGGCCTCGTGCTCGGCGTACGCCAGCATCGCGTGTTCGACGCCGACATGCGGATCAAGGCGAAGGCGACATGGGAAGCGATCGTGTTCGTGCTCGACGCGCTCGTGTTCATCCTGATCGGTCTCGCGCTGCACGCGATCCTCGCGGGCGTGAACCACGAGGGCGCGGTGCTGATGGCCGGCCTGCGCGTCGCGCTGCCCGCCACCGCCGCCGCGATCGCCGCGCGCATCGTCTGGGTGTTCGTCGCGATGTGGCTGCCCGGCCGCCTGCGCGCGCCGCGCGCCGGCCATGCACCGTGGTCGTGGCGCGAGGCCGTCGTGCTCGGCTGGTCGGGCATGCGCGGTGTCGTGAGCCTCGCCGCCGCGATCGCGCTGCCCGCCAACTTCCCCGGCCGCGACCTGATCCTGTTCAGCACGTTCCTGCTGATCATCGCCACGCTCGTCGTGCAGGGCGGCACGCTCGCGCCGCTGATCCGCGTGCTGAAGCTGCGGCCGGCCGCGCGGCGCACGATGTCCGAGCATGCGGTGCGCGCGCATGCGTTCGGCGCGGCGCTCGCCGAACTCGACGCGCTCGAACAGCGCGGGTCGACGCTCGAGCGGCCGTCGCTCGACCGCCTGCTCGCCGAATACCGGAACCGCGTCACCTTCAACGAACGCGCGCATCGCCACGGCGCCGAACCGGCCAACGTGCGGGCCCGCATGCTGCGCGTCGAACTCGAACTCGTCGGCGTGTCGCGCCAAGCGCTGCTCGACCTGCATCGCGACGGCAAGGTCGACGACGCCGTGCTGCACCGGATCGAATCGGAACTCGATTTCGAGGAACTGCGGCTGCAGCGGCTGCTCGAACCGTAACGCCCGGCCCGGCCGCCCGCCGCCCCCTTTTTCCATGGAATTGCAATGAGCGAACTGTCCGTCGAAGCAAGCATCGGCTCCGTCGATTACCTCGTCCACTTCAGCGATGGCGTCCACCAGTGGCGCGCCGACGAACCGGCATCGCTCGGCGGCGGCGATGCGGCGCCGACGCCCGTCGCGCTGCTGCTGTCGAGCCTCGGCGCGTGCACCGCGATCACGCTGAAGATGGTCGCGCAACGCAAGGGCTGGCCGCTCGCCGAAGTGCACGTGAAGCTCGCGCACGAATCGGGCAGCGCGGGCAGCACGATCGTGCGCCGTATCACGCTCGACGGCGACCTGTCCGGCGAACAGCGCGAACGCCTGCTGCAGATCGCGAATGCGTGCCCGGTGCACAAGATCCTCACGCACCCGATCACCATCGACACGGCGATCGCCTGACGCGCCCCGCATCGACCACGAGCCCCCCACCATGTCCGCCTCGATCAAGACCCTGCTCACGCCGCGCGAAAGCGACATCGGCAACCTCGTCGTGCGCCGCGTGCTGCCCGCGCGCGCCGCACGCCTCGTCGGCCCGTTCATTTTCTTCGACGAGATGGGGCCGGCCGTGCTGCCGGCCGGCCGCGGCATCGACGTGCTGCCGCACCCGCACATCGGCCTCGCGACCGTCACCTACCTGTTCGACGGCTCGCTGATGCATCACGACAGCCTCGGCTTCCGGCAGAAGATCGTGCCGGGCGACGTGAACTGGATGACGGCCGGGCGCGGCATCGTGCATTCGGAACGCTCGCCCGACGAAGACCGGCCGCGCGAGCAGCCCGTCCACGGGATCCAGACCTGGGTCGCGCTGCCGGTCGAGCACGAAGACACCGCGCCCGCATTCGTCCATCATGCGGCCGACACGCTGCCGTCGTTCACGCGCGACGGTGCAAGCGTGCGCGTGATCGCGGGCACCGCGTTCGGCCTCACGTCGCCGGTCGCCGTGTTCTCGCCCACGCTCTATGCGTATGCGGAATTCGCGGCAGGCGGCACGCTGGCGCTCGATGCCGAACATGAGGAACGCGGCGTGTACCTGGTCGACGGCGACCTCGCGATCGACGGCACGCCGCTCGCCCCCGCGACGATGGCCGTGCTCGAACCCGGCGCGACCGTGGCGCTCGCCAGCGCGAACGGCGCACGCGTGATGCTGCTCGGCGGTGCGCACCTGCCGGGCGAACGGTTCATCGAATGGAACTTCGTGTCGAGCGCGCGCGCGAAAATCGACGCGGCCCGCGCCGCGTGGGCCGACCAGAGCTTCGGCAAGGTGCCGGGCGAGGAAGACCAGTGGACGCGCCAGCCGGAACGCAAGGCGCAATAAGGTGCGATCAGCGGCATCGTCCGCAGGCAAGCAACGGCCGGCACACACGCCGGCCGTTGTGCGTTTACGTCTTCAATCCCATCAGCTTCGCGAGTGTCGGCCAGCGGTCGAGCGACTCGATGAACGCACGGCGCGCCTGCTCGTCGACGTAACGCTCGGGATCGAGCGCGGGCAGATGCCGCGCGAGGCCGAGCACGTCGTTCGGTTGCGACAGGCGATCGTCGTCGCCGTCGACGGGGAGAATTACTGTTCGTCGATCCATACGCCATCCGGAGTTTTCACCGCGTAGCCCGCGGCCGTCTGCATCGTCACCGTGCCCTCGTTCTCGCCCACCATCCGCGTACGCGGCAGATCGGCTGCGTACTGCGCGAGCGTCGTGCCCGGCTTGAACGGGCTGTTCGACACGAGGTTCGACAGCAGTTGCGCGAGCGCGAGGAAGCTGGTCGGCTGATCGATCACGGTCGTCGCGCCGTGGTTGCCGGCAAAGCCGACGAGCCGCACGCCGACCGGCCCGTGCACGATGCGCGGCGTCGGGATCTCGCGCAGGCCTGCAACCTGGTACTTGTCGCCGCGCAGCGCGGCGCCGTGCTCGGGCACGAACACGATCACCGCGCGGCGGCCCGATTGCGCGATCAGGTCGGCCAGGCGGTCGAAATCGTCCATCAGCTTCGTCACGCGCTGCGGATACGAGTCGATGCTCGTCAGCGAACTGCCGACGATGCGGTTGCCGTCGTGCAGGCTGATCGTGTTGTAGTACAGCGCGACCGGGCCCGGCACCGACGCGCGCTGCGCGTACCAGTTCGCGAGCGTCGCGTAGTCGCTCCTGATCTCCGAGCCGTCGAACGCGTGCATCGCGACCGGCGCGGCCGCGTTCGACACCGGCGGCGCGTCGGGCACCCCGATGTTGTCGTGGATCACCTGCAGGAAGTTGTCGAAGTGGCCGTCGTGGTTCAGCAGCGACTGCACCGTGTAGCCCGCGCCCGCCAGTTGCGAGAACAGGTAGCACTGCTGCGGCGCAGGCTTGTACAGGTCGGCGTGCGCCTCCTGCCCGCAGCTCGCGCGCAGCACGCGGATCGCCGCCGGGCCGCTGTAGCTCGCGGCGGTGCTGAAGTTCGTGAACAGGTAGTCGAAACGGCTCAGCATCGGATGGTTGCGCACCTTCGCGGCATCGAGGTCGTCCCACGACAGCGAGCAGATGTGCAGCACGATCACGTCGAACTGCGCGGCCGGATCGTTGCCGAGATGGCCGAACGCGACCTGCCGCTGCGATTCCTGCGTGCGGAACGTCGCGAGCGCGGCGTTGTGGTCCTCGGGCTGGCCGGCGAGCGTCGTGCCCGCCGCGTTCGCCTGCTGCGGAAGCGGTGCGACGACCCGCGCCATCAGCCCGCTGCCGGCTTGCCACAGCGGCATCGCGATCAGCACGGCCAGCACGAACGTCGCGACGCGCAGCCAGCGGTTGACGATGAAGTAGACGATCAGCGCGCCGGCCACCGTCAGCAGCAGCACCGGCGGCAACAGGCGCGGCAGCAGCTCCATCCAGTAGTCGAGACGGAACGTGCTCACTTCGCGCGCGGCCTCGGCGAGACGGGCGAGCGGCGGCGCATGCATCTCGCGTGCGAGCAGCGGCACCGCGATCGCGATCGCGACGAGCTGCCGGACGATGCGCCACGCACGGTGCCGGATCGGTGCGCTCGCCGCGAGCGCCACCGCGAACGCGAGGTTCGCGAGCCAGAACGGCTGCAGGTGCCCGGTCGCGAACAGCGCGAACTTCAGGATGAAATACAGATTCCAGAACGTCATCTAACCCACTCCATGATGCGCGCCGCGTCAGTCGCGCGCCCGATCGAGTTTCGGCGCCAGCATGGCCTGCAGGCCGCGCGCCGCACCCTTCCACATCCGTACGTAGCCGTCCAGGCCGATACGCAACACTTCCTTCAGCCCGCCGAGCGGCGTGTCGACGCGCTGGCCCTCGTGCCAGTCGAGCCACGCGTCCGCGCGGCCGAACGTGCATTGCACGAGCTGGCGCTCCTGTTCGAGCGTGAGTTCCTCGAAACTCACGCCGACATGGGTCGGCGTCACGCGGCTCACGCGCACCGGGAACGGGAACGGCCGGTCGCCGCGCGTCACGCACACCGTCAGCGTGTCGCCGACGGCGACCGGGAGCCCCGGCACCGCTTCGAGGCCGAGGCCGCCGGTCGAGTAGTCGCTCGTGAAGCACGCCGCCGTCGAGCCGTCGGCGAGCAGCAGCATGGCCGGCACGCGCATCGCGATCCGGTGCGTGACGCGCACCTGCTTGGTTTCGCGCGCAACCGCCAGCGCCGCGCCGAGCATCGCGAGGTTGTACACGGTCCAGCCGAGCGTGATCAGGATCGTCGACGCCTCGTCGCCCTGGTCGGCCACGAGCCGCCACAGGCCGGCGACGATCGCAAGCACGTTCATCCCGAACAGCACGAGATACGGCTTCGACGTCGACCAGTCGACGTAGCCTTCGTCGATCTTGCCGCCCTTGTCGGTCACGTTGAACTTGCCGTGCTTCGGGCTGAAGAACGCGACGGTGGTCGGCAGCGCGATGTACCACGCGAGCACCGACTCGTAGACCTCGGCCCAGAACGAATGGCGGTAGCGCCCCTGCATCCGCGAGTTCGCGACGTTCGCGAGCACCAGGTACGGGATCACGTAGCTCGCGAGCGCGAGCGACGACGCGTTGATGAAGTACAGGTGGAAGAACAGGTACGCGAGCGGGATCGTCAGGAACACCAGCCGCGGAATCCCGTAGAAGAAGTGCAGCATCGCGTTGCCGTAGCAGATCCGCTGGATGAAGCCGAGCCCGCGCCCGAGGAACGGGTTGTCGATGCGGAAGATCTGCGCCATCCCGCGCGCCCAGCGCGTGCGCTGCTTCACGTGGCCCGCGAGGCTTTCGGTCGCGAGGCCGGCCGCCTGCACGGTCGGCAGGTACGCCGACGTATAGCCGCGCCGGTGCAGCTTGAGCGCCGTGTGCGCATCCTCGGTCACGGTCTCGACCGCGACGCCGCCCACCTCTTCCAGCGCGCTGCGCTTGAGCACCGCGCACGAGCCGCAGAAGAACGTCGCGTTCCACAGGTCGTTGCCCGACTGCACGAGCCCGTAGAACAGGTTGCCCTCGTTCGGGATCTCGCGGAACGTGCCGAGGTTGCGCTCGAACGGATCGGGCGAGAAGAAATGGTGCGGCGTCTGCACCAGCGCGCATTTCGGGTCGCGCAGGAACACGCCCATCGTCGTCTGCAGGAACGAGCGCGTCGGCACGTGATCGCAGTCGAAGATCGCGATGTACTCGCCGTGCGTCTTCGGCAGCGCGCGGTTGATGTTGCCGGCCTTCGCGTGGCGGTTGTCGTCGCGCGTCAGGTAGTCGATGCCGGCCTCGGCCGCGAACGCCGCGAACTCGGGGCGCCGGCCGTCGTCGAGCAGGTACACGCGCAGCTTCGCGCTCGGCCAGTCGATGCTCTGCGCGGCGAACACGGTCGGCTTCACGACCGACAGCGGCTCGTTGTAGGTCGGGATATAGATGTCGACGGTCGGCCAGGTGTCGGGATCGTCGGGCAGCGGCACGATCGGCCGGTCGAGCGGCCACGCGGTCTGCACGAAACCGAGCAGCAGGATCATCCACGTATAGGCTTCCGCGCCGTACAGCAGGTAGCCGGCGACGGCCTCGACCGGGCTGCGGAAATCGAGCGTCTGCGTGGTGCGCCACCACACGTAGCGCACCGTCGCGAGCAGCGCGAGCGACGCGAGCGCGAGCGTCGGCAGATGCCCCGGCAGGCGGCGCAGCGCGAGCGCCAGCACCGCGACGATCGCGAAGAACGCGAACTGCGCGCCGGGCATCAGCGGTGACATCCCGGCCGCGGCCCACAGCAGCGCGCCGGCCACCAGCCGCAGCGGTGCGAGCCCGCGGCGCCGGCCCACGCCGTCATGTCGGCAGAG